>JAEYWB010000553.1 GCA_023429275.1 Planctomycetota bacterium | reverse complement strand
ATCCACACGATTCTCAAGGATCGGTGCTACATCGGCGAAATCCAGCACAAGGGGCAATGGTATCCCGGCAAGCACGAGCCGCTGATCGACCGGGCCACCTGGAACCGGGTGCAAGCCTTGCTCGGTGGAAGCACGCACCACGCCACAACGCTGACCTATGCGGGCCAGTTCATGACCTGCGGCCATTGCGGTCATCCTGTCACCGGCGAGCTGGTCAGGAAAAAGCGGAAGGACGGCGGCGTCAACGAACACGTCTACTACCGTTGTGCCCGCTACGCCAAGGGCGATCACCCCCGCATCCGGGTGAAGGAGGCCGACATCGAAGCCCAGGTACTCGCCCTGTTCGACAAAATGAAAGTCGAGGACGCTTCCGTTCGCGACTGGTTCCGCATGGTGCTGGCGTCACAGACTCGCGATGCCCAAGCCGACAGCCGTGCTCAACGGGCCGAACTGACCCGGCAGGAGACGCTCCTCGTCGAACAGCAGGACCGGCTGCTCAACATGCGGTTGGCCGACGACATCGACCAGGAAGTCTTCGCCAAGAAGCACACTCAGCTACGCGACCGACTAGCGTCGATCAAGCTGCAACTGGACGTGCTGGACCGCTCCCACGATGAAACGGCGGAATTGGCAGCCAAAGTGTTTGAACTCTCGCAAACCATGAAGGAGCAGTGGCTTACGGCTGATTACGCCACGAAACGCCGATTGCTCGAAATCGTCTGTTTGAACTGTGTCCTCGACAACGTATCCCTTTGCCCAGAAATGAGAAAGCCCTTCGACGTACTCGTCGAAGGGCGCTTTCTAGAAACAAGCGGAGAGGGGGGGATTCGAACCCCCCGTCCCCTTGCGGAGACACAGCATTTCCAGTGCTGCACAATCGGCCGCTCTGCCACCTCTCCGAGTTCGCAACTTGCCGCCCGCGACGGCTCGCTGTGCTGTCCGTTAGACCGAACCGACGCTGACTTAACAGGTTAAGCTGAGTCGGCTCAGGCCTTTTGCGGCGTCCAGCGGACGATTACTCTTCCGATCCGGCCGAAGCCGCAGCGATGTCGGCATCACGCTTCTCGATGGCGGACAACGCGTTAAGGCGATTCGTGATGGCACGGACCTTGGCGCGCAGACCACGCCAGACCGGATCCTTCTTTTCGGACTCCTGCTTGCCTTTACCGTAGGCGGTCAGGCGGGCATTGGCCTCGCTCAGTTGCCGTTCCAGGGAGGGCCGTGTCGACATCGCTTCCTCAAATCGTTCCGTTCAAAACCAATCGAAAACCGCCGAGTCCCGCATTCTGTCAGATGGTGTCAGTTGTTGCAACGACAGGCGATCCCGTGAGTTCAGATCGCAATTCTGCTGTGGTCAACGTCGGAGGTTCGGTCGAAAGACGCAGTCGTTCATAGAGATACGGCAAATCGATCGCCGGAGCCGGCTGACGGTGGCCCGGGGGGCGATTGACGATCCGCCGGCGCCGGGTATCCTCCTGCCCATCAGGTGCTCGACATGGGGTCGAGAGAATAGGGAAGACGGTGCAATTCCGTCGCGGTCCCGCCGCTGTAACCGGGGACGAAGGCCAGAATCAGACGAGTCGCCCCTGTCGGGCATTCGCTGAGCCACTGCGAATCAGAGATTTCGCGGGAAGGTTGGCCCGAGAACGAACCGGAAGCCAGAAGACCTGCCTGATGCCGCACGGCCCCCCTTCAGAAGGGCCGTCCAGTCGTTCCCTTCGCGGAAAGGGTTTCGGCGTGGCAGAAAAATTCGTGGCGCGGTCCGTCCAGGATTCCGAACGTCTCCCGTCACGAATTGCCTCGCTGATCCTCGCGCGCAGATCGACGCGGCCTCGTGGTTTCTGACAACGAGGATTGTCATGTCGGTTCGTCTCCCTGCTTCCGTTCGTCGCGGCTTCACTCTTATTGAGCTCCTGGTGGTCATTGCCATCATCGCGGTGCTCGTCTCCATCCTGCTTCCCGCCGTCCAGCAGGCCCGCGCGGCCGCCCGGACGTCCGACTGCCGGAACAGGCTCAAACAGCTCACCCTCGCGGTGCACAACTACGCCGAGACCTACGGGGGACAGCTGGTCCCCTACGTTGTGGAAGATGCGGCGCGGTTCAACTACCTCGTCAGTTCCAGTGGATCCCAGGGGAGCGCGCAGTTCTGGTTCGGGACCGTCAATTATGACGAGCCTGATCTGAAGAAGCGGCTGACGTTCCAAACCAGTCCGCTCGCGGCGTTCATCGAGACGAGTTACGAAAGCTTCCAGTGTCCGGACTTCGGCCCGGCGCAGATGAAGTCGGTCAAATTCGGCAGGCCGGGGAGCGGCTACGGATACAACGGCTACTTCCTGTCGCGGGCCGCGGGAGTCGCCTACCTCCCGCCGACCTGGAGTGCCGGACCGTCGACGAAGCCGCTCTCGGCCCGGATGGCGGATGTCAAACAGACGACGCAGACGATCATCTTCGCCGACAGTGCCGCGGTGAACTGCCTCGCCTTCCCGTGCACGGTCAGCGAGCTCCAGGAGAACTGGCTGCTCGAACCGCCGAGCAACGACTTTCCGACGGTCCATTTCCGGCACGGCGATACGGCCAATGTCGCCTTCATGGATGGGCACGTCGAATCGCGGATGCGAGCCTGGAAGGCTCCCGGGTTCGGGGATGCCGAAATGATGGACAAGGAGCGGCTCGGCTATGTCTCCGACCGGATCGACGACGCGAACTTTGCGGACGAGTGGTACGACCTGAAGTAGTCGCTTTCCAGGGGCATTCTTGTATCTCGAGGAGAAGGGGGGGCGCGTCGTTGCGTCCCCTCTTGGAGGAGTCTGCCGTGCGCATTGCCAAGGCGTCGTTGCTTGTCGTTCTCGTGAGTTCGTGCGGATCGTCGGCACCGATCGAGGAACCGCACGCGGGCCAGATGGTTTACATCGACACGGCGACCGACCTGCCGTTCGCGTCGAACATCAGCCGGGAGACACCGGCGATCCATCCCGACACCGGGAAACGGACGCTGGTCCCGGCGCTGTACTGCGCGACCTGCCGGAAGTGGTATCCCGCACCGCCGCTCGAAGCCCTTCAGCGGAACCCGGCCGCGTCGAAGTGTCCGAAGGGGCATGGGAAGCTCGCCACCGAGGGACCGTGGCCGGAAGCGAGCGGTCAATAGTCACGCGGCACTCCATGCCGCGAACGGACGCCCAGAGAGCGGAAACGGAGGTTCTCCCAACGTTATCGCGAGGGAACATCGAGACGCTGCAGCCCCCCTTCCGTCTACCCGGCTGAGAACCGAGGCTTTGCACCGTCTTCTCAACGTCCGTCCGGTTCCAGGCCGCCGAGCCCGTCCGCGACACGGAGTGCCGCGTGACGATCGGGATGCGGGGTGCCGCAGGCTTGCGGCCATCGCTACGATGCTGAGACGGGAACCGGTCGCCAGCGATGCAGGGCCCGCCTTGATCCGGTGGATGAGCTCGCAGGGACGAACCGATGTCGGCGGAACTCGATCAGCTTGAGATGCTGGCCCAGATCGACGACCTGCGCAACCGGGTCGCATCGTGGGCCTCGATGCCGACCGTCTGGGCGCCGGTCGAACGCAATCAGGCCCTGCTGAAACGGGTCCTGTCCCGCGTCGAAACACTTCGCATGCGGCTCGAAAGCCCGCTGGTCGTGGCGACGTTCGGTGGAACCGGGACCGGGAAGAGCTCGCTCGTCAACGCCCTCGTTGGAGAAGAGGTGACCCGTTCGGGCCGTCAGCGGCCGACGAC
>JAEYWB010000549.1 GCA_023429275.1 Planctomycetota bacterium | reverse complement strand
GGTGAGGAGATCCTTCATCCGTTGCGGGCCGAGCTTCTGTGGGAGGCCCGCGGGCATGATCGACACGGACGAGGCCTGCATCTGGTCGATCTCGGAACGGGGGATCGTCATGACCTTCCCCTCCGTGTTGCTGACGAGCAGGTTCTCTGCCTGAGTCCGGACCGTGCCGGTGAGGACACGGCCGTCGCTGTGGATGATCGTATGGGTCAGGTAGTCGGGGTTGATGGCGAAACTCGGGTTCGCGACGTCCCGCAGGACCGACTCGTAGTCGCGGTGCGAGAGGTTCGACAGGTCGGGACCGATCGCCGCTCCCTGGCCATGAACGCGGTGGCACTTGAAGCAGCCTGCGTCGTCGCTGAAGAACACCTCACGACCTTGCCGCCACTGGCCTCCCTCGAGCGCCGGATGGGCGGTCGCGAGCAGTTCCGGAACCTTGGTGTCGGCCGTCGGCGCCCAGGGGAGGCGGAATCGTCGCAGCGGAAACGCGCGAGGCCGGGCGTCCTCCGCCGTGCTCCAGGAGAGCGTCAGGTCGATCTCCCGGCCGCCGGTCGGCAGCGTGACCTCGACAGACGCCCGTGGTTCCCTTGTTTCAAACGATCCCTCGAAGCCCTCTTCCTTCGCCGACGTGGCGACGGGCTTCCCGTTCACGGCGAGCTGAAACGGCCTCGAGGACCGGAAAGAGACTCGCACCTGCTCCTGCGGGAGCTCATAGCCGATCGAGGCTCCCGGCTGGACTTCCGGCCGGAGCATGCGGTTGAGGTCGAGGGTCGTCCGGAGCGTGAGCGATCCCTCAGAGGCGATCCGTGACGAGAAGTCCGCATGCGGCCGGCTCCCCTTCATCAGTTCGGCGGAAACCCGCGGATCCAGGTGGGGGAGCCAGATCGATTCGATCGTCCCGGCGTCGCCGGAAGCCGTCCCGCGCCATTCCGCCTGCACGCCATCGAGGTTGTAGGCCAGGTCGCTCTCCGGAATCTGCGGATGAGAATGAGCCCGGTCGGGCTTTGCCGCCGACCGCCCAAGCCCCTTGATGGTCAGGGAGTATCCCGCGGACTCGTTGTGCGGATCGGTCGAGAGGATCAACGTCTGCCGATCGGGGCTGACCTGGACCGAATGGACCGCCAGCCGCGATCGCGGAGCCATCTTCTGGTCCTGGACGACCTTGTATCCCGGCCAGAGGTACTCGAAGCGGTCACCCGCGGCGACCGCCGCGCCGACGTCGATCGTCACACCCCCTTCGACCCCCTGAAGCTGCTGAGGCGTCAGGGGAGCGTCGAACGCGACATGCACTTCCCGCGATCCATGCGGCCACGCCAGGACCGGCCGTGCTCCCTCGGGTGCGGCCGAGATCTTGAACAGTTTTCCCTTCCCCGCCGCTCCGCTCCCCCAGTCGGGCCCGCCGCCGTGAGCGGCAACGACGAGCTCACCCGCCGGAGAGAGGCAGGCGTCGGCGGGGAGCATCTTCAAGCTCGCGATGAGCTGGTTCCGGGCGACATATCCGGCCGCGGTCGGGACGACCTTCGTGCGATAAAGCTTCCCGCGCGAGTACCCGGTCACGAACGCGTCCGACTTCCAGTGCTCAGGGCCGAACGTCCGCCCGCCGTTCACCGGGTCATTGAAATTGAGCCCGCAGGTCGACTGATGCTGCGGCCCGTAGTCGAACAGGCTCGGCTCGTCGATGACTCCCGGCAGTCGCTGTGGATGGCGGGGAGGGAAGCCGTAGTGGCGCCCCCGTTCGATGTGAAGCAGCTCATCAAAGGGGTTGCCGTTCGCCAGCCAGGTCGCCCCTTCCTGGTCGGTGCAGAACAGGTCGCCCCGGGAATTGAACCGGACCGCGACGGGAAAGCGGATGCCGGTCGCGACGACTTCGCGGCTCGAGAAGTCGGGCGCGATCCGCATGATGGTCCCGCGCTCGCTGCCGAGGTCGTACGGAGTCGCCTCCTTCCCGACGCCGTAGGCATCGGTGTAGCTCTGGCAGCCGAGGCCGAAAAAGACGCTTCCGTCCCGCCGGTCGACCGCGACCCCCAGGGCATCGACGCCGTGCGGGAGCTCTTTCCACCCTTCCGCGATGATCCGTTCACGGTCGGCGATGTCGTCACCGTCCGTATCCTCGATCAGCAGGCACTTTCCCTTGGCGGCGAGGACGACCCGCATCCCCTGGCCTGACCGCGGGGGCATCAGATCCATCCCGATCGGGCCGAGAACCTTCCCCTCGCTGGCGAAGAACTTTTCCGCACGATCTTCCAGACCGTCGCCGTCGGTATCGGACAGAACGAGGAGATCGCCGCTGTAGGCGAGGGCGACGAGCTTGCCGTCGGGGCGATAGAGGAGGTTGTTGATGTTCGTCAGGTCGACGGGAAGCTCGCGGACCTCGAAGCCGGGGAGGAACATCTGGACCGGCGGGGGAGACTTCACGCGGACGAGACCGTTGCCAAGGAACGCGCTCTCGGGAAGGAGGACAGAGGCGGTGCTGGCGTACTTCTTCTTCAGGTAGCCGTCGACCTGCTCTCGTTCTTCATCGCTGAGGGCCCGGTCGTAGAGGTGAATCTCGGCGATGTCCCCTTCGAAGAATCCGCAGACCTCGGGGGGAATGCCGTTCCCGTACTGGCGGGCTCCGACGATCAGCTCATCGAGGCGGAGCACCGAGTTGGGGGCGCGATCGCGGTGATTCTGCGGCTTGCCGTTGACCGTCAGCGACATCCCGCCGGCCCCCGGCGCATCGACGAATGCCAGCCGTAGAACCCGCCCGAAAGGGACGGAATCCTTCAGCAGGTTTCCGGGGCCGCGAGTTCCCGCCCCTTCCATGTTGATCGCCTCGACGCCCATGGTGTGAATCCCGCCGAGGTCGAGATTGAACCCGCTCTGGTAGTCGTTCCGCCCCTTCTCGAAGGAGGCAAGGAATCCGGAGAAGGCCCGCCGGTTGGCATGCGGGGCGATGACGGCGAAGCCGGTGACGGTCGTCACCTCGGTCCGGCCGGCCGAACGGGTGAGGCGCGTCTTCTTCCCGTCGAAGCGCACACCTCGGAACTTGTTCTCCACGAGATAGGTCGGCCGGGTCTCCGGCCCGGCGGCGCGGAGGTCCCGCAGATGGCCGGACCCATCAGGCCATCGCTCGACGGGACTTTCCCCCTCCGGAGCGGGAAGGTTCGCCGCCCGGAGCGCCTGGCCGAGACGGGAGGCGTCATACCAGCCAACGAGGCCGTCAGTGACCTTGAGGTTCGCATCGGCCCAGGGCTCGACGGCGGATGCCGCGGAGACGATCACGAGGCCGGAGAACAACGCCAGCAGAGTCGAGCGCACCATCTGAACGACCTAACAGAATGGAGGTCAGGAAATCGGCCACAGAGAGGTCACAGAGATGCGGCGCAGCCCATCACCGACAGGCCCTGTGTCCTCTGTGCTCACTGTGGCAAAGAACCGGTTGTGAATCTCTCGGCAATTGACGACGCGACGGGCATCACCGCGTGGACGAAGCCGCGCTGCGGGCGCCATTCCGGCTTGGACCGGACGTGCCGCCCGGCTCGCGGTTTCGCTGCAGGTTGACGAACCGTTCGACCTGGCTGGTGATCGCCGTCTCGGTCGGGAGCCGTTCCATCGAACTCGCGCCGTAGAACCCTTCGATGTCACAGCGGTCGAGGACGTACTTCGCGTCTTCCGGCTCGGCAATCGGGCCGCCGTGGCAGAGGACAATGACATCCGCGCGGACCTCACGGGCCGCCTGCGCGATCTCCTCCACCGCCGTAACGCACTGGTCGAGAGTTCGAGACGTGATCGCCCCGATCGTCCCCGATGTCGTGAGCCCCATGTGGGCGACGATGATGTCGGCCCCCGCCTTCGTCAGGAGCCGGGCCTGTTCGGGATCGAACGCGTACGGGGTGGTCAGCAGTCCCATCTCGTGGGCCGCAGCGATGCAATCGATCTCGAGCCGGAAGCTCATTCCGGTCTCTTCGAGGTTCGCTCGAAAGGTCCCGTCGATCAGGCCGACCGTCGGGAAGTTCTGGATCCCCGCAAAGCCCAGCGACCGCAGCTCCCGCAGGAACGGTTCCCGGATCAGGAAGGGATCGGTGCCGCAGACACCCGCCAGGACCGGCGTATTCCGCACCGCGGTCAGGATCTCGGGGGCGAGCTCCTTCACGATCTGGTTGGCGTTCCCGTAGGGCATCAGCCCGGCGAGCGAGCCCCGTCCCGCCATGCGGTAGCGGCCCGAGTTGTAGACGACGATCAGGTCGATTCCCGCCGCCTCCTCACACTTGGCGCTGATCCCGGTGCCGGCGCCGCCGCCGATGATCGGACGGCCTTCGTCGACCTTCTTGCGAAAGCGTTCGAGAATCGAGAGTCGGGATTCGGCCATGGAAGATTGTCCTGCTCAGTTGAATTTGGAGTGCGGTGATCAGCGGGACCGGGCGTCCCACAGTTCGAGGAAACGGCTGACGAGGGCGTCGGCGAAGGCCGGGTCGTTGATATGAAGCGGCAGAGTCGAGGCCCGCACCGAC
>JAEYWB010000537.1 GCA_023429275.1 Planctomycetota bacterium | reverse complement strand
GCCCACAGCCCACAGCCCACAGCCCACAAAACGAGAAAGCCCGACGAAGGATTTCTCCCTCGCCGGGCTCTCGTGCACCTGGTCGCAGTGTCCTGCTTACGGATTGATTTCCGGCGCGCTGTTCTGGTCCGGGCCGGCACAGCGGATCAGGTAGTCATGGTCGACATACACGACCTGCTGCGTCTGGTCCTTGTGGGTGAATGGCACCGGCCAGTAGGACCGCTTTGTCTCTTCGTAGTACACCGTGCACTTGTAGTGACAGTGGTGCAGGCGGGCGGGTCCGACCATCGGGTAGAACCGGCAGTCGTCGAGCCGGTCGACGATCGGTTCGACCACCATCCGGACGTTGTTTCGGCTGGTTTCCGCCAGGAACGCCACGCCGCCGGAGGTCGTGTCGGGCAAGGCCCGCATGACTTCGTCCGGGGAAGGCGGATCGAGACAGACGAGGGGAGCGTTCTCCCCTTCGATCGGATCGAGGACCGGGACACGCTTGTAGCGCTCCTCGTTCCACATCGTGTCTTCGATCTGCTGGCTGTAGTAAGGCGAAACCGGGATGAACGGTGTCGTCCAGAAGAAGTTGCCAAGGATGAACATGTCCTTGACAGCGTAGAAGAACAGCTTACAGCCGCTGCTCGGCACAACGGCAAGGGCCAGCATCGCTGCCAGGCTGAGCCGCTTGAGCCAGTGTCGGGTGACCATCCCAGTCGCCTCCAGGTGCATCGGGTGACTTGGACCGCAGGTTCCCGTCGGGGGAACGCCTCAAATCCACTGCATCCTTTATCGAACTGCTGATCGCGGCGACTTGTGGGAATATTCCGGTTTTGACGAACGGACTGGTTGAACCACCGCTTGCCGTGGAAAGCTGGGAAGTGCAGGATGACTGGAGCCGCCCGCTGCGATGCCGCTGGCCGTTCCGTCGTCCCCCACCCATCCCCCTCTCAAGCCGGTTTTCGCCGGAACTCGATAAGACGACGGGGCGCGGCGCGTCCGGCGGTCATCGATTGCGCACATCCAGCGGTTCAGGGGTTTTCGAAACATGTCGTCACGCTTTCGGATGGCGTTCCCCGTTGTTGTCGGCTTCGGTCTCACCGCCGCAACGTTCGAGCCAGTCATTTCGCAGGAGGCCCAACCGGCGAACCCTGCCGACTCCTCCCTGGAGACCCCGAAGGACGAGCTCGTCCTGCCGGAGGAGCCGAAGACGCCCGACGAGCTGATGGATGCCGCCGTCGTGACGCTCAAGCTGGCCCGGCCGGAGCTCGCGAAGCGTTACCTCGACGCCATCGTCAAGATGGAGCCCGACGACGAGACCCTCTTCAGGCTCCGCGACCGGTTCGGCACCGCCCTGTTTCTCGAACTGTCGCGTAACGCCCAGCTGAGGCCCGCATCGACCCAGCTTCTGGCGATGCTGACGAAGGCGGGCGAGCGGATGGCTCAGGACCCCGCCCGCGTCCAGGGACTCGTTGCCAAGCTGTCCGGGACGGTCCGGGACCGCGAGCTGGCGATCCTCGAGCTCCAGCATCTCGGCCCGTACGCGGTCGCCCCGATCGTCAAGACAATGTCCGACCCTCAGGCGGACAAGGACTTAGGTCAGCTTGCCTACGTTCTCACGCGGCTTGGCTCGGCGGCCCATCCCCCCATCGTGGCGATGCTCCACGCCCCCGGTGCCGACCAGCAGGACCTCGCGGCGACTGTTCTCGGGACGCTCGGCGACAAGTATGACGAGCTGACGCTGCTTGAAGCCGGCTTTTCCCCCGCCCGCTCCGAAGCGGTCCAGGCCGCCGCACGGCGGTCCCTCGCGAACATTCTCTATCGCGATCCGCTCCGGACGGACCGTCTCTCGCCGGTTGGCCTTGCGGACCGGCTGCGGAACGCCGCCGCCGACTACCTGACGGGGCAGACGGAGGTCCCGCTCAACGATGCCGGGCAGGCGGTTGTCTGGGCGTGGAATGCCGCCGAAGGGGTGCCGCAGGAGCACCTCGTCAGCCCGCGTTCGGCGGCCCTCTTCCGCGCGGAGCAGCTGACCCGGCAGGCCCTCGCATTCAGCACCGGAAACCGGGAGATCCAGGCGCAACTGCTGTCGATCCTCCTGCTCCGCGACGTCCAGACGGCAGGCTGGGACAAGCCGCTTCCCGAAGGAACAGGCACCGCGCACGATCTCCTGGTTTTGAGCGGGCCGGAAGTGGGCCTCGACGTCCTTGCCCTCGCCAGGACGCAACGGAACATCGCTGCCGCCGCAGGGGCGCTGCGTGCCCTGGCTCAGACCGGCTCGCGGAACCTTCTCCGGCCCGTCGGAAGCGCAAAGCCGGCGATCGTCGCCGCACTTGATGACGCCGATCCGCGCGTCCAGTTTGCCGCCGCGACAACGATCCTCAGCTGGGAGCCGGTTGAGCCGTTTCCTGGTGCGCGGCGGGTCGTCGAGATTCTCGCCCGGGAGCTCAACAGCGGCGGGCCGCCGAACATGGTGGTCGTCGACCCCAACTATGTCAGCGGGGATGAAGTCCGCAGCCTGATGACCGGCCTCGGGTTCGACGCCGCGACGGTTCGAACCGGCGGCGAGGGCTTCACGGCCGCCGCGACCCAGGGGGACATGGCGGTTGCTCTCCTGCACCTCAATACGATCCGACCGGACCTGACCCCGACCATCGCCAACTTCCGCGCGGACTCCCGGACGGCGAATGTGCCGATCATCATTTACGGCCCCGCCGACATGCGCGGCGCCGCCACCCGGCTGATGCGCGAGTACTCCCGGGTTTCGTACCTGCAGGAAGTCTCCGACACGGGCGAGCTCAACCGCCAGATCCGGCCGGTCCTCGATGAGCTCAATCCTCCTCCGCTGACTCCGGCACAGCACTCCGAAAGGTCTCGTGCGGCCGCCTACTGGCTGCGTCACATCGCCAACACCCAGCGGACGAACATCTTCAACCTCGAGCCGGCGGAAGCGGCGCTCGCCGCAGCGATCACCAATCCCGACCTCGCCGGGGATGCGATCTCCGCCCTCGCGATGATCCCCCGCCCGTCCGCCCAGAAATCTCTGAACGAGGCGATCAAGACCGAAACGAACCCGCCGGAGGTCCGCCAGGCGGCGGCCCGGAACCTCGCGTTCCACATCCAGCAGTTCGGCCTGACGCTGTCGAACGACGAGGTTCGCGACCTTTACGCTCTCTACACGGCAGAGCAGGACGGCGGCTTGCGCTCGGCCCTCGCCAGTGTGGTCGGCTCGCTGAAGCCGGAAGCGAAGACGATCGAGGAGCGGATTCTGTCGTTCCCTACGGCAACGCAGCCGCTCCCCTGATCTCCCGCGATCAGACGATGCCGCATCGAAGGCGTGCAACGACGAGGAACTGACTTCCTGATTAGCGAAGATCAGCGGAGATGAGTGTTCCTCTTCCTGATCCTTGCAGGGGGCAGGAACACTTATCTCCGCTGATCTTCGCTAATGAATTGCGGGCGTTGCCATGCGCCGCCGCTGTTCGGGCCTCGGCTGTGCTCGCATGCCGTCCAATTCAGCCCTTGCGCCGTCGCTCCCCGTCGATTCGATTCCTTTCGGGTTGTCGCTCGACGGGACGGACCAGAGAATGGCCGGGACAGTCAGCCCCGGCACTCCTGACGGATCCCGTTCTTGGACTCCCACCCCCTCCGATTCCTGCGCAACCTCGGCCGGAGCAGCGAGATCGCCACGGTCCTGCTGAACTACGGGTTCGGCGACCTCATCGAGCGGACCGGCGTCCGCCGGTCGATCCAGTGGGGATGGCGGCTCCTGTGGTTCAAGCGCTCCGTCCCCCAGCCGGGACTCACCACCTGGCAGCGGATCCGGCTTGCTCTCCAGGACCTCGGGCCGACGTTCGTCAAGTTCGGCCAGGTCATGAGCACCCGCCCCGACCTTCTGCCGCCGGAGCTCATTGAAGAGCTGTCGCTGCTGCAGGAGCGGGTCCGCCCCTTCCCCGGCCCACTCGCGGCCGAAGTCGTCGCAGAGGAGCTCAAGAAACCGGTGTCTGAGCTCTTCGCGAGCTTTGACATCGAGCCGCTCGGCGCCGGCTCCCTCGGACAAGTGCACCGCGCGACGGCGCACGACGGAACTCCGCTGGCCGTGAAGATCCGCCGGCCGAATGTCGTCCGGGAAGTCGAGCGGGACCTGTCGCTCCTCGCCGAACTGGCGATCCTCCTCGAATACAACGTCCCGGAATCGCACGTGTTTGACCCGGTCGGTCTCGTCAACCACTTCGCCCGGACGATCCGCCGCGAGATGAACTTTCTCCGCGAGGCGAAGAACATGCTGGAATTTCACCAGCTGTTCCAGAACGACGCCACGCTCAAAATCCCCGTCGTCTTCCAGGAACTGACGACCGAGGCGGTCCTGACGATGGAGTTCGTGGAGGGGATCCGGGCGGACGAGCCCGAGCGACTCGTGGAGATGGGGATCCGCCCATGCGACATCGCCCACAACGGCGCCCAGATCTTCATGAAGCAGGCGTTCGACCTGGGGGTGTTTCATGGCGACCCGCACCCGGGAAACCTGCGGGTGATGGCGGACGGAACGATCGCGCTCCTCGACTTCGGCATGGTCGGGACGCTCGACGAATCGAAGCGGGAGGAGCTCGTCGACCTGTTCCTCGCCGTCGTGCGGCATGACATCCGGCGGACGGTCTCGATGGTGCAGGTGGTCTGCCAGCCATCGCGGTCCATTGACCAGTCGCTTCTGACCGCCGATGTGAAGGATTTCGTCGACGGCTTCTACGGCCTGCCGCTCGAGCAGATCAAGGTGGGGCGGCTGCTCGGAGAGTTCATCCACATGCTGGCGAACCACGGCCTCCGCTGCCCCGGGGACCTGATGCTGTTCGTCCGGGCGATCGTGACGCTCGAGGGGGTCGGACGGTCGCTCGACCCGCACTTCAACCTGGCGCCGGAACTTGCGCCATTCATCGAGCGGCAAGTCAAGCGGCGCTACGAGCCGCGGCGGATGATGAACCGGGCCTTCGACGACATGCGGTCCCTGCTCTCGGCCGCGCACGACCTGCCGCTCTCGACGAGTCGGGTTCTCGACAAGCTGGCGCAGGACGACCTCCGGATCCAGTTCGAGCACCGCGGTCTCGACCGGCTCATCACGGAGTTCGACCGGTCGAGCAACCGCGTGGTCATCGCGGTCATCGTGGCGTCGCTGATCCTCTCATCGGCGCTCGTCTACCGCGAAGGGTCTTCGTCGACCTGGATCTCAGTCCCCGCCTTCGTGCTCTCCGGCTTGCTGGGGGTATGGCTGATCTATGGCGTCCTTCGCAGCGGAAGGCTGTAGCGGCCACAGGCGCCCACAGGATTGCCGGCGGACGCGTCCCCCCGGTTCAAACCGGGCTCCGTCGCGCTCCGGCTGGCCTCTAATCTCAAGCTCGCGAGTCACTGCCTCCCGGATCCCTGCCGACGATATCCGCGGGGATGGAGGCGATTGTGCGAGAGAAGTCTGCTCGCAGTTGTCGAGTTACCGTGGGGACTTTCGGAAGAGTCGTACTTCCTCCTCGGCCTTGCGAACGGCCATGCGGACCCGCTCATCCGGGTCCGTCGCCAACCTGGAAAGTGCCTCCTCCACCCCCGCTCCGATGACGGCGTTCCCGACGGGACGAGGCAATCGGCCGAGATGGCAGAGGAAGCTCGCCGTGCCGCGACGGACCTCAACTCGCGGATTCTTGAGCTCTTCGACGAAGAGCTTCGCGAATGCCGCCGGGTCGTCCTTCGCGATCCCGCCGAGAAATTCCGGCATTCCGGAGGAGACCAGGTTCGCCTCGAGTTGTTCCTGAGTGGCGCGGCCGTCGGGAGGCGAGTCCGAACTGTCGCGCCGTTCGTCGATGGATGCCATCGCGTACCGGATCAACCGGGTTCGGTCCCCTCGAAGCTTCCAGAGATAGATCTCGGAATTGTGCCGTGTCAGCCGGAATTCGTCTTTCGCCCCCTCCTCCAGAACGGCGATCGTCTCCGGCGTGTTTCCGCCAGCCATCGCCACGTAGTACGGCATGTTGCTTCGGATCATGCGATCGGAGCTCGTCATACACCGCCGGAAGATCTCGAACGCCCCTTCCGGAAAATCTTCGCCGGCCAGATGAGTGGCAACCTCGCGACGAACATCCTCATCGGGATCCTCGAGACGCCGTATCAGCTCAATGGGACAAGGCTGCTTGAAGGAAAAGACGATTGTCGCCAGCGTCCTGGCAGAAGCCGCGCGGACACGGGGATCGTCATCCGCGAGAGAACTCTTCAGGGCCGCGGTGGCATCATCAAGCGAGGCCTGTGAATAAACCCGCCGGATGGCCTCAATCGCCTCCAGCCGGCCGGCCGTATCCACCGCTCCGTGGCCGCGAATCTGACGAATCCGGTCGGTCAGCTCGTCTCCCGGGAGTACAGCGGGTCTCATGAAGGCAAGCAGGAGCCCCACGGGAGCCGCTGGACGCAGGAGCGAGCGGAGACGGTTCATCACGGAGAACTCTGCAAAGGCCCCCAATCACGTCCGACCGACAAGCCGGCAGGCAGGAGCTTAACGGTTCGCGACGAGAACTTCCGCCTGTTTCCGTCTGCCTTCTCTCCGGCTCTCATGACCGAACGCCTTGTCCCATGCCTTTCCGCGTTGTTGCGACTTCTCCCGCTCCGGCCGATACTTCCGCCTGTCGCGAGACGATGGAGAAAGGACTGCAACAATGCCGGATTGCTGGGTGGGATTCGACCTCGGTGGAACCAAGATGCTGGCGGAGGTCTTCGACTCCAGCTTCAAGGTCCTCGGCCGCGAACGCCGCAAGACGAAATCTCCCGATTCCAGCTCTGGCATGGACCGGCTTGTCGACGCCATCAAGGTCGCACTCGCCAGCGCGAAGAAAGGTCCTGACGACATCGCCGGCATCGGCATCGGCTGCCCCGGCGTCGTCGACATGGACAAGGGAATCCTGCTCAACCCTCCCAATCTCGGCTGGGACGACATCAACATCCGCAAGCGGCTCGAGGCGGAGTTCAAGTGCCCGGTCGCGGTCCTCAACGACGTCGACGCCGGGGTGTACGGCGAGTACCGGTTCGGGGCCGGCCAGGGGGCCCGGTGCTGTATCGGCATGTTTCCCGGCACGGGGATCGGCGGCGGCTGCGTCTACAACGGAGAGATCTTTCGAGGTTCCAACAGTTCCTGCTTCGAGATCGGGCACGTCCAGGTCGTCTCGAGCGGCCCGCTGTGCGGTTGCGGCCAGCGCGGGTGCCTCGAATCGGTCGGAAGCCGGATGGCGATTGCGGCCGAGTCGGCCCGGGCCGCGGCCCGCGGCGATGCTCCTCACC
>JAEYWB010000365.1 GCA_023429275.1 Planctomycetota bacterium | reverse complement strand
GCAGCGGGACGCTTCTCCACTTCCCCAGATCATCCCGGTTGCCATCCGGGCGAGGTCCTGGTGAGAGCCGCGTCCCCTGTCCAAACAGTTGTGCCGCCGGATGATAGAACCGATCGTCCCACCGGGTCGAGACCAGGGTTTCACCCGGGACCCAGGCCGCCAGAGGGACGACGGGTTGCGCGAAGATCGCGTTGCTGGCGGAACGGTCTTTGACAGACCTTGTTACTGTTCGCGTGAACACGCATTCTCAATTCCAGCCCTGCGCTCGCACCGCGCCTTGGGCGGCGACATGATCCATTCTCCCTGTTCCTGCCCGTTACAGCTCCGTCAGCCCATGTCCGAACCGAACCCGGATCGTCCGCCCCGCCGCCCGCGCTACCGGGGGACGCATCCGCGCCAGTTTCATGAGAAGTACAAGGAGCTGCAGCCGGACCGATACGTCGCCGATGTCTCGAAGATCCTGGAGAGCGGCAAGACCCCAGCCGGATCGCATCGGCCGATCCTGGTCCGGGAGATCCTCGAAGCTCTCGATCCGAAGCCGGGCGAGACCGCGGTCGACTGCACCCTGGGCTATGGGGGGCACGCGCGGGAATTGCTCGCCGCCGTGCAGCCCGGCGGTCGGCTGCTGGGACTGGATGCCGACCCGATCGAGCTGCCGAAGACCGAGGCCCGGCTGCGGGGACTCGGCTTTCCCCCCGAGTCGATCGTCGTCCGCCGGATGAACTACGCCGGGCTCGCCGGCTTCCTCGCGGCCGAGGCGCCGGAAGGGGCGGACGTCCTCCTTGCGGACCTGGGCCTTTCGTCGATGCAGATCGACGATCCCGCGCGGGGCTTCACGTTCAAGGTGGATGGCCCGCTCGACATGCGGATGAACCCGTCGAAACACCCCTCCGCCGGCGAGCTCCTCTCGACCCTGACCCCGGAGCGGCTCGCCCGGATTCTCGACGAGAACGCCGACGAGCCGTACGCCGTTCCGCTCGCGCTGGCGATGGTGCGGGCTCATCACCGTTCGCCCCTCACGACGACACGGTCTCTGGCCGACCTGGTCCGAAGCGCGGCGGCCCGGCTCCTCCGGACTTCCGCCGAGGATCCGGAAGACTCCGTCCGCCGCGTCTTCCAGGCGCTGCGGATCGCGGTCAACGATGAACTCGGAGCTCTCGACACCTTCCTCAAGCGGCTTCCGGAATGCCTGAAACCGGGAGGACGGGTGGCGATCCTCACCTTCCATTCGGGCGAGGACCGCCGCGTCAAACTGGCGTTCAAGGAGGGACTGCAGACTGGCGTCTACGCGTCCGTCTCACCGGACGTGATCCGGCCGTCGATGGAAGAGCAGCGGGCCAACCCTCGGTCGACATCGGCCAAGCTGCGAAGTGCCGTTCGCGCCCGATAGCGGACATCAGCCGCCGTGGCTGACGGTCTTCACCCACGTATGGGCCATCAGGGACGCGCCGTTCGCCGACGGATGGACGCCGTCGCCCGCCCAGTGTTCCGGCGGGGCGTACTTGACCGCTTCGTCGAACATCGACTGGAACGGCACGAACACCGCCTTGAACTCGTCCGCCACCCGCTTCGCCGCGGCGCGGTAGCCGTCGAAATCCGGGAACCACTTCTCGTTGACGGCGCCGCACTTCAGCACGAACGGCTCGCAGACGACGAGCTTCACCTCGGGCAGCGCCTCCCTGGTCCGCTTGAGCAGCGCCTTGTAGTCCTTCTCGTACACCTCGACCGTTCCGTCGTACTTGCCGTTCAGCTTGTGCCAGATGTCATTCACGCCGATCAGCACGCTCAGGACGGTCGGCTTGATGGCAAGGCAGTCGGCCTGCCACCGCTCGGCCAGCTGGAACACCTTGTTCCCGCTGATGCCGCGGTTGTAGATCTTCACGTCGGGCTGGGCGACAAGGATGTCGGCCGCAGCCATCCAGGCGTAACCCTTCCCGAGCCCCGGCTGCTCGTTGGCGACGTCAGCCTTGTCACGCGAGCGGCCGGCATCGGTGATGGAGTCCCCCTGGAAGAGGATGACGTCTCCCTTTCCGATGAGAGATCTCGCGGGCCCTTCTGCCGCGAATGCCCCGGGGACCGACCCCAATGCGGCGAACCCCGTTCCGGCGAGCGTGGTTCCCAGAAAGCGGCGACGGCTGGAGGAAGATGCGGACATCGGTGGGCCTCAAGTGGTGAGCAACTCCTGGATCGATCCAGGCCTCGACCAAGGTATCCCCACGTTCCGATCGGGTGAAGCGATCACGACTCGAACGAGGTCAAGACCGCGCCTCTTCCGTCGATAGAGAAACGTCGAGACGGCATCGCAGGCCCGGTTCAGCGCAATTCGTCGTCCCCGTCATCCGACGGTTCGGGGCGGGGCTTCCGCTTCCTAAGTTGCATCAGGCCGACCACGATTCCGGCCGTCAGGCCTCCGACGATCCCCCCGATCAGGCTCGATGAACCGACTCCATTCCAGTTCAGCCTGGATTCCTGAACTGGCGGCACCTGGAACGTGGCGAGGATCGACTGAAACGCCAGGTCGTCCTGGGCGATGCGGTCAATCGTCGTCGTACAGGTGATGATGTGAGTCTTCCCTCCCCCCGGGAGATAGACCTGCTGCTGATGAAGAGGGAAGGGGACGCCCGGAAGCTTCGTGTCGTAGTGGAAGACAATCGCCTGATTCGCACCGACCTGCTGAAGAGCGCCTTTCAGGTTGCTGACTTCGATCTTCATCGAGCGGTATTTCCCGGGAAGCGCTCCGAGCATGTCCTGGAGCGTTCTATCGGTCACGGGGATTTCCCCCTCGATCAGGACGACGTTGCAGTTCGGCGAGAACTCCTTCGGACCAGGATCGACGACCACGACGCTGAGCACCGTCAGGTCGATCGCCTGGTTATCGAGCCATTCGCGGACCTCTTTCGCAACCGAGTCCCGGTCGAGTTCGCTGACGGCGACCCAGCCTTCGGGATACCGGAACCCGTACCCGCTCGGGTCGCTGTATTCTCCCGCGGACGTGAGACCGGCCGCGGCCAGCAGAAAGCCGACCAGGAGGACAATGAGGACAAGGAACCGGACCCGCATGATTCTCTCTCTGCTGACGAAGCGAGGCGGGCCGGGACGGTTCCCCGGACTCAAGCCGCTGAAGTGACCTAAGAATATGCCGGCCTCGACAGCACCGCCACGCCAGCAGAGGGACGGCGCTGCAACGGCCCCGGCTGCCGACCGGAGGAGCGGGAATCATCAACTGAGGGGCATCCCCTGATCGCCTGGTTTGACAGCAGGGATCCGAGCGCGAGGGACGCTGCCAGGCAGCTGTACACGGTGAACAGGGAGCGGTTCGACAGCCAGTCCCTTGAAGGTGGCGAAGGGGTGAGGCTCGCTTTGGTCAATACCTGGCAGCAGGGAGCCTGGCGGCCTGAAAGGCCATCCGTTCGTCCAGCCCGGCCCAACGGCCAGCCCTTTGAACGTGGCGAAGCGGTGAGGCTCGCTTTGGTCAATACCTGGCAGCAGGGGACCTGGCGGCCTGAAAGGCCATCCATTCGGTAAGAAGCTGTTTCAAAACCCTTTGTCGCCACAGAGCACAGAGGACTCAGAGGGCCCTGTGTGTTCTCTGTGACCTCTGTGGCAAACCTCCGTCACGACCGATCAACGAGCGACGTGGAGTTCTGAAACAGCTTCTAACTTCGACTTTCGCACTTTTTGAGTGACGACCAATTCAAAAAGCGGGAGCCATCGACT
>JAEYWB010000345.1 GCA_023429275.1 Planctomycetota bacterium | reverse complement strand
CGGCATCCCTGTCCCGTCAACAACTCGTGAACCGGGCGCTGGCGCGTGCCGGCTGACGACTGCGCCGATCCTTTCCCTTGAATGCCGAGGCGTGACGCGCCGTGAGGAAGGTTGCTTCGTTGTCCTTGCGAGCCCGTTCGACGGCACGGAGTCCCGAGGCGACCATCAGCTTCGCACCCTGGTTCGCAGCCGGATACGATCTGCGTCACGTGGCCTGTTCCTCGAGTACGCCGTCCGAGGTTTCCATGCGATCTTTCGTGCTGACTCTCTGCCTGGCCTTTGCGATCTGTCGGCCTCTCCCGGCGGATGAACCAGCGGCCGGCCCGATTCCTGTCGAGCCGCAGCCGTTCCTCGCCGCGACGGAGCGGCTTCTGCAGGCGCTCGAATTCATCGGGTCGCCTCTCCCGGATAACGACGCCGCGGAAATCCGAACCGCATTGAAGGACGCCGATCCGAAGAAGAGTGTCGACACGATCCAGACGATCCTCGATCGCCACACCCTCGCGATCGTGCGGATCAATCCCGAGAGCCGCGTCTCCGCCGCCGAGGGCCCGGCTCCGAAGACGCTGATCCAGCAGGGCTGGCGGACATTTCTCGTCAAGATCCACAACGAAGCCCGGATCACGCCGGAACTGAAGGTCGAAAGCCCGAACGCCGCTCCTCTCTACCTCCGTGGCAAAGGGGCCCGCGAGAAACCCCTGACGACAGACAAGCTCGTCTCGCCGGCCGATGTGCCAAACCGGTTCCTCGACATCGACCTCTACGGCAAGCAGCCTCTCAAGCCGACGCTCTCGGGGCTCGAGTGCGAGTACCGCATCCTCCAGCTCTACAGCCGCGACTTCGGCCGCCGCGACGCAACCCTCTCCTTCCATGTCGGACAGGGGACGCAGGACCTCGGCTTCCGGAGCGAGTTTTCGACGCTGTTTGAGTGCGCGCCATCGGTCGAAGTCGTCCTCGGTGTCCAGGACCACGATGGCAAACCGACGACCGCCGCGTTCGTGATCCGCGACACCCAGGGACGGGTCTATCCCAATCCCGCCCGCCGGCTCGCGCCCGACTTCTTCTTCCATGACCAGATTTACCGGGCCGATGGCGAATCGGTCCACCTGCCCCCCGGCGAGTACACCGCGACCGTCTCCCGGGGCCCCGAGTACCACGTTCAGAAAACGAAGTTCACCGTTCCGACCGGTGCCGTCAGCCACCGCCAGGCGTTCAGCCTGACGCGGTGGATCCATCCGATGAGCCGCGGGTGGTACTCGGGGGACCATCACGTCCACGCCGCCGGATGCGCCCACTACGACAGCCCGACCGAAGGGGTCGGTCCCGCCGACATGATGCGGCACATCCTGGGCGAAGACCTCAACGTCGGCTGTGTCCTCTCCTGGGGGCCCTGCTGGTACACGCAGAAGCAATTCTTTGAAGGGAAGACGAACGCCCTTTCGAAGCCGCAACACCTGATGCGGTACGATGTCGAAGTGAGCGGCTTCCCCTCCTCGCACGCCGGGCATCTCTGCCTGCTTCGTCTCAAGGAAGACGACTATCCCGGCACGACCGAGATCGGCCAGTGGCCCAGCTGGACCGAACCGGTCCTCCGCTGGGGGCAGGATCAGGGAGGGGTCGCCGGCTACAGCCACAGCGGCTGGGGGCTCGCGCTCCCCGACTATATGCCCAGCGGCGAACGGAAGTTTTCGAAGCAGCCCTGGGGAGGCGCACCGAACGGCTGGGAAGGGAAGGCGGCCGACAAGCTGCCCGACTACGCCATGCCCCCCTTCGACGGGATCGGCGCAAACGAGTACATCGTCACCGCCGCGACCGGGGCGTGCGACTTCCTGTCGGCGGTCGACACCCCGGCGATCTGGGAGCTCAACATCTGGAACCACACGCTCAACTGCGGGCTCCGGCCCCGGATCAGCGGCGAGACCGACTTTCCCTGCATCTACGGCGACAAGGTCGGCCTGGGGCGGATCTACGTGAAGATGCCGGAGAAGAAGGGGGGCCAGGTGGTTGAAGACAAGGCCGGTTCAGCGGCAGCCGGCCTCGACTTCGACGAATGGTGCCAGGGGCTGAAGGATGGACGGAGCTACTGCGGCGACGGCCTCAGCCACATCCTCGACTTCCGGGTCCACAACCCTGACAGCGGTCTCTCGCTGATCATCGGCGGGGTCGATCACTCCACGGTCCATCTCGGCGAGACGGGGCCGACGAGCACTCCCAGCCAGATCGGTCTCAAGAAGCCGGGGACGGTCGAAGTGCTGTTCGACGTCGCCGCCCTCCTGGCCGAGAAACCGACTCCCGAAACCGAGCGGATCCGGCAGGCCCGGCTCGACGCCAAGCCTTACTGGCATATCGAGCGGTGCCGGCTCGGCGATTCCCGGAAAGTGCCGGTCGAGGTCATCGTGAACGGAGAGGTCGCGGCCCGGAAGGAGATCGAGGCGGACGGCACGATCCAGCCGCTCAAGTTCGACCTCGACATCAAGGAATCGAGCTGGGTCGCCGTCCGCATCCTGCCGAGCGTTCACACCAACCCGATCTTCATTGAAGTCGGCGAGAAGCCCATCCGCGTCAACCGCAGGAGTGCGGAGTGGTGCCGCAAGGCGGTCGACGTCTGCTGGGAGAAGAAGCAGGGACAGATCCGCGAGGGGGAGCGCGCCGCGGCCAAGGCGGCGTACGACAAGGCGCGAAAGTACTATGACGACATCGTCACGGCGCTCGCCCCGTAACAACTCCTACCCTGCGGATCTGGCATGTCCCATCCGGCGCGGCTCCTGGCGTCTGCTTTCGCGATCACCCTGTGCATCGGCGCGGGGCCCTTCGCGAGTGATGCCGCCGGGGAGCGACAGACTCCAGCGCCCCCGACATCGCCGGCAGGTGGAGCGGCAGCGCCCTCCGGCGAAGTGGCACCGGATCTCGACACGTCGAACACGATCGACTTCGGCGCCGAACGAGCCGCGGTCATAGAGCTCATGGCCAATGGCGAAAACGATGCCGCATTGACCCGGGTCGACCGGGTGCTGGCCTCGGTGGTCGAGGATGAAAACGAGCGGATGCCGTGGCTCATGATCCGGAGCCACCTCCTCGTGGAACTCGGCAGGACAGAGGAAGCGTCTGCGATTCGAAGAAGCGTGCAGAACTGGATCCTGGCGCAGCAGGGGGAGGAAGTGAATGAAGACCCGGAGGACATCTGGGCCGCGGCCGAAGAAGACGAATCCGTCATCCTCGGGATCGCGACGGCGATGTCCTACGCCATCGTTCTGACGCCCCTTGTCCTGCTCGTTTTCGGCATCCACCTTTCCGTGTCTCGGCAGCAGTCGAGGATCGGTCGCGGGAGCCGGGCCCGTTGGCTCGGCGTCGCCGCGGGCTGCACGCTCCTGGGGTTCCTGCCCCTGGCGACCTGGCAGATCGCCGACCTCGTGGTTCCTGATCTCGCTCGCGGAGCGACGCTCGGTGTTGCCGTCGCAGCGACAGTCATCTCGAGCCTCGCCCTGATCCTGGTCATGCCGCGTCCGTTCGCCCTGCCGGACGGGCGGCCGCTGGTCGACCTCGAAAGCGGCCCGATCGTCGACCGGGTCGCGGAACTCTCGCGGCGGATGAACATCGCCGCTCCAGCCGTCCGACGAATCCGTTCGGTCTCTTCGGACCTCGACGCGCTGGGGTACATGACGGGCCTCCCCGCCTACACCCTTCTCATTTCCGACGGCCTCGAGCAGCGACTGACCCCTGAAGAGCAGGACGCCGTCCTGGCCCATGAGCTCGGCCATATCGCGAACAGGTCCCTGTGGTGGTACGCCGCTCTTGCGCCGATCTCGGGCTCTGTCGCCATTCTCCTCGCGGTGTTCGCCGCCGCGCGAGAGGTCCCGACGGAGACCCTGTTCACGACGCTGCTGATGTTTGGTCTCACGACCTCCGTCGGGGTGAAGCGGCTCCTCGGCCGGGCTCTCGAGTACGACAGCGATCGCCGCGCGGCGAAGGTAGCCGGCGCAAGTTCCATGGCGTCGGCCCTGCAGAAGATCCACGCCATTGGACGGGTCCCCGAGTCAGGTCTCCTCTCCTGGATGCTCCACGCAACCGCCGTCCACCCCTCGAACGACGAGCGGATCGACGCCCTCGACGAGCAGGCCCCCATCACGGAACCGGTCGACGTTCCCTGGCGAAAGGAAGAAGTGCCCCGTCGGCGTTGGGCCTATGCCGTCGCCGTCCTGCTCTGGCTCGGCGTCCTGGCGGTCTCCGGTGCGATGATCCTCGATCCCGACCGCAGCTGGGGGATGATGCCGGACATCCTGCTGATCGCGACCGCGATCTTCCCGATGTCGCTTCAGGTCATGCTTTACCGCCGGCAGACACGCGTCCAGCGGCGGCATTGCTCCCTCCACCCCCGTGGTCGTGGGGTCTCGCTGGCCATCTGGCTCCTCGCGGTCTCCGGTCTCGGGGGTCTCATCAGGGTTCGGGGG
>JAEYWB010000258.1 GCA_023429275.1 Planctomycetota bacterium | reverse complement strand
CAGGGAACAGGGAACAGGGAACAGGGGCGAAGCCTCAACCTAACACCTAGCACCTCCCAGACACTCGCCGCCCCCGTCTGGTTCACGTTGTCTGGTCGCACGGCAGGCCGTGGCCGACCCGGAAGGTGTGGCCGTCGGGGGGGCGGACGTGCATTTCGCGGACTCCCCAGGGCTCGTCCTGCGGGGGACGGATGACGTCGAGGCCGGCTGCGACACAGTGGGCGTATTCGGCGTCGACGTTCTCGACAAACAGGGACATCCAGACCCCTTGGCCCTGCCCCCCCTGTCCGCCGCCTGAGCCCCGGCCTCCCTGGCCGTCGAGACAAACGAAGATCTCGACCTCGCCGGAGCCGACCGCACCGAACGTCACTGGAGAGCCGGGACCGGGGGGACGCCAGTCCCAGAGCTTCTTCCAGCCGAACTTTTCGAACCAGGCGAAGCTCTGCCCGATGTCGCTGACGTTGAGGATCGGTGTCAGACACTGGACCTGCATGGCGGAGTACCCCGAAAGGGAATAGCGCGAGGGCTCTCTTGAGCTTCGAATCAACTCTCCGAATCTTTGCCACAGAGTGCACAGAGGACACAGAGAGCTGGCCCTTCGATCCTCTGTGTTCTCTGTGAACTCTGTGGCTGAACGAGTTCTTCCGCCAGTCTGATCGACTCGCGTCAGGCCCCGGGGCACGTCAGCGCGGGAGTCGCCCCGCGTACGCCGAGAGCTCCTTCTCGAGACGGCCGATGTCGTCGCCGAAGACTTCGCGGAACGCGGCGAGCCGGGACCCGGCCGTGCCGATGTCGAGTGGGGTCTTCGCCTGGAGGGCTCGAACGTAGGCGACGTAATCATCGCGTCGCTGGCGAATGAGGTAGTGCGTCAGCAGCCACGCCTCGGCGTACGCGTCGGCGGCGGTCTCGGCCTGCGAGAACCGTTCATTGCCCGCAAGGAGCGTCTCCAGCGAGCCCGGCCGGCGGCGGTTGCGGCTGTAGTCCCGATAACGCAGAAGGCGGGCGCGGTTGACCTGCCCAGTCGTCTTCCAACCCGTCGCGTTCTTGAGGTCGGGGGACTCGAAGTACATCGCGAGCCCCTCCGTCAGCCACATCGGGTTGTCCGCCAGGCGGACATGAAAGCCGGTGTTGAAGGCGATCTGATGGGCCGCCTCGTGCACGATCGTGCTGACATTGGCCGCGTCGACCAGGCCGGAGAGGTCGCCGGACTTCTCGCGGCCTTTCGCCGGGGTCAGGTCCCGCAGGGCGATCCGGTTTGTCTGAGACGAGTAGTAGCCGAGGTCGACCGCGATCGACCCGACGTCCCGCTTCGCGTAGTCGCGGTAGTCCTGCTCCCGCGAGAAGATCAGGACCGGCATCGGAAAGGTCGGCTCGCGAAGTTCGAGGCCCGAGCCCTTCCAGGCGGTCTGGAACCCTTCAAACAGCCTCTCGAACAGCTTGCCGGTCCATTCGCCGAATCTCGCTCCGGCGTCCGTGCAGAGGACGTAGTGCTTTGTCCGGACGACGGTAAAGCGGTCGCCGAACTCGCGGCGAAGGCTTTCGCTCAGCTCATCGGCACTGGCCGGGTGGAACTCGTCGGCGGAGGTGCGGGACTTGAGCTGCGAGGCGGGGATGGTTCGAAACTCTCCGGTCCGTTCGAGAAGCAGAATCCCCCCCTGGGAATCCTCGAGGACGACGAGCCCGGTCGCCGTGCGGGGAGTTCCCGTGACCTCCCAGGTGACAGACACCGCCTCCTCAGCCGCGGAGGCGAGAGTCCCGACCAGCAACCCGGCCGACAGGAAGATCGCGATGAGAGCCCGGGGCAACAGAGTCGACTCCCGAAGATGAGGTCGAGATGCGAATCAGCGGAGTATAGCCGCAGCGGTGCGTCCCGGCGTCTCAGCGCCAGGAGCACGACCTTTCCGGGGCGTCCGCTGGGCTCTCGATTCCCCAAAGACCGGTCGCAGGGCCGGTGGCCGCGAATCCCGAGGGACCTGAGTCGGTCGTCAGGGCTCCTGGTGGGGGATTCACCCGGAAGGGGCGCCCTGGCAACGCTCGGGCGACCTGTTAGGTCAGTCCTTTAAAGGTAGCGAAGCGGCGAGGCTCGCGTTGGTAAATACTTGGCAGCAGGGGACTTGGCGGCCCGAAGGGCCATCCGTTCATCCAGCCCGGCCCAACGGGCCGGGTGATTCACGGCAGAAAAAGGAGCGAAGGCCTGAAGGGCCGACCGTTCAGCAAGCAGTCGAACGGTTGGCCCTTCAGGCCGCTGGGCATTGATCTAGACAGTTCCAGGCCCGATGGGCCTGGCTGGACGAAGGAATGGCCCTTTGGGCCGGAAAAGTGACGATCAGGCCAGAGCACTCAAAACCTGAGCAAATACTGCGGCTTGCCACCTTCAAAGGGCTGCCCTCCCGGCCCGTGCGGCTCGAGACGGACCCTCGCTGTTCCCCGCCGCGGGCTCAGGCACCGGTTGGCATTACACCGTCGGTGCGGATTATGCCGTCCGCGGGCGGGCGGTGTGGGCGGGCAGGACGGCATCTTGGACAGATTTCGGAGGCCGACTCCATCCCGGACCGGAATAGACTGGAACGGCGTTCCCCGATTTCCGACCATGGGGGCAGGACTCCGGACGGACGGCGATGGACCCTGCGCCGACGGGAGTGCCCTTTCGTTCTGGAGATCCGTCGATGGTTGCCGCGGGGCGTATTGCTGCAGTGGTCGTTTGTTTTGCCTGGTGCGCCGTAGCCGCGGCCCAGCGGCAGTCGCTCCCTTCCGAGCAGGCTCTCTCGTCGCTCGGCATGACCCGTGCCTGGTGGGGCCGGGCCAATCTCGATCCGACGCAGGACCGCGTCCAGTTCCTCACCGCCGATGAACAGGCGGTCTACGTTCAGTCCTACACCGGCGGAATCACCGCCTTCGACGCCGAAACAGGCAAGCGACTCTGGGCGCGGCAGATTGGCCGGCAGCAGCAGGCCGGTTTTGCCGCGGGCTCGAACGACACCGAGGTTCCCCGGACGGCCGGCCTCGTCATGTACTGCCTCGACAAGCCGACCGGCCAGACGAAGTGGAAGATCGACCTTCCGCATCATCCTTCCGCCACGCCGGGAGTCGATGACGACCACGTCTACGTCCCGATGAACGACGGGAGTGTCTACGAGTTCAACCTCAACAAGATCCACGAGCTCAGCGACGCCGGGCAGCTCCCGCAGTGGTCGCTCCTCGCCCGTGGGTGGCGTTACCAGACCCCCCGCCCCGTCCTCTCTCCGCCGGCCTCCGACGGGGTACTCGTCACCTTCGCCAGCTCGAACGGCACGCTGTACGCCGTGAACGCGGACGGAGTGAAGCTCAAGTTCCAGTTCGAAGCCGCCAGCCCGGTCACGACGCCGGTCGCGTACAAGGGAACGGCAATCTACATCTGCGACACCGATGCCCGGATGTACTGCATCTCGGCGGTCTCGGGCCTGACTCGTTGGACGTTCGCGACCGGCTCCCCGGTTCGCCATCAGCCTCGGCCGGTCGGAGACGTCGTTTACGCTGTCGCGGATCACGGCGGCCTGTACTGCCTCGACGACCAGACCGGGGTGCAGCTGTGGCGCAATGAACAGGTCTCGGAGTTCGTCTCCGTCACGAACGACCGGATCTACGCTGCGAACGAACTCAACAACCTGGTGATTCTCGACCGGCAGACCGGTGTGACGCAGTCGACGTTCCCCCTCCGCAACTTCCCGATCCGCATCAGCAACGCCCGCACGGACAGGATCTACGCATCGACCACCGATGGCCTCGTCGTCTGCCTCCGCGAGGCCGACCTCAAGATGCCGATCTATCACCTCTACCCGGACCGCAAGCCGCTCTTCCCCGAGTTCGCACCGAATGAGGAAGAGGGGGAGATGCCTGCGGAGAAGCCGGCCGAAGAGGCGGCCGCTGCCGAGGCGAAGTAAGGGGGCCGCGACGGCTCTCAGTCGCCGTCGCCCCCGCCGGGCCGATTCGCCGGTCCCAGGCGGTTATGTCATCAAGCCCAGGGGCGCCGTCACAGCGGCGCCCCTGGGCTTTTGACGTGACAGTCCCCGGTGTCCGGTCGCTCGTCCACCTTCCACCCACAGGTCATGTCGCGCGGGTCTGGCCCTTGATCAGATACGGCCTGAACCGCGGGCCCCGAGGCGGTGACCAATGCTCCGGCCGCTTTCTACTCGCGGGACGGCGAGGCCTGGTAGACCGCGGTCGGGGCCATCAGGCTTCCTGAACCGCTGCGAGGTTCGCGGGAACCGCCCGTCCCGGAAGGGGGAAGGCGCACCGGCGACCTCGAGACGTCTTCCCATTCCGGTGCTCGAGAGCGGGTGTCGATCAGGCTCGCCAGGACGGCGAGAATGGCGCCGAGGAACGCGGGCTGCAGCAGCACCTGGATCGGCTCCAGGAACCACAGGCTCAGGAGGCTCACCGAAAAGCCGACGATCAGGAACGTCTGGGCGTTCCGCGTCCACGGCAGCCGCCAGAAGAGGAAGCCGAGCACAAGGCTCATCCCCGCGCCGATCAGGACGATCAACGTCCGGTTCATCGCCGTGAACGAAAACCGCTCGACCGGGCCCATCCCGCTGAAGGCGTAGCCCCGGGGCGCCAGGTCGATCTGCTGGAATGCGGGCCCGGCGGCAACCGCTCCCGTGCCGGCCGTTGCTGCCCCTCCCGACGTCACGAGACGCGGCCGCCCTTCCAGATAGCGGGACGACGGGAGACGCGCCCAGATCGCCCCCTGCCGCGCCCAGACGAACTCGGGCGTCAGTGCCGCCGGGGACTGCAGGAGATGGTTGTCGCGCGGGAGGTCGATCTCGCAGACGCTTCGCGTGATCCAGACGTTCGGCGGGAACTGCGGCAGCTCGACGGTCCGACGGGCCACGAGCCGCCAGCCTTTGCCGGATGCGGGCTGCTCGCGGTAGGCCAGCCGCAGCCGTCCTTCCCCGAGGAGGTCGGCGGGATTGAGCTCGATCAGGTAGCGGCCGGGGAGGCTCGAGTCGGTCCGCAGGTCGCCGTTCGCTTCACTCAGGGGCCGGCCGTTCCATTCGAAGCGGACCTGCTCCGCCCGCACCGGGATCGTCAGGGCGATTCGGGCCGGCGGAGCCCGCAGGTGAAACTCGGAGTAGGTGAGCGAAGCCCCGGAGCCGTCGAACCGCACATTGTGGAATGCCGTCTCGATCGCGTATCGCTGCGACTCCTGCCGGAGCGAGCCGGTCACACGGATCGGGATCGTCTGCGGGTCGGCCGCCGAGTACCAGACCGCCGCTTCCGGTGCGGTCGGAATCGGCTCCCACGCTCCGCTCCGGTCGACGATCGAGAGTCCTTCGCCGTCGGGCAGGATGCAGCGGATCGAGGAGAACGTCCCATCGGGAAGTCGCAGGATCGGTACGTCGGCATCGACCGTCCGGCTCACGTCGGTATCGAGAGGAAAGGTGTAATCGACCGTGACGTCGAAATCTCCGATTCGCGGAGCGGGGAGGGCGAACTCGAGCCGCGAGTCGACCCGGACCGGATTCAGCGTCGTCCCTGCGACACGGGCGGAGACCGCGGCCTGCTCGGCCCCGACGGGAATCCGGCTCGCAAGCTGTTCCGGGAGGGCAATCCGGACCGTGCCGATCCGCCCGAAGCGGACCTGGTAATGCAGCACCTGGCGGACAAGCAGTCCGCGCCCCGCTTCGCGGGAGACCGAGACTGTCGTGCCGATGTCCACCTCCCGCTCACGGAGCGACACCCGGGCCTTGAAGATCCCCTCGGCCCGCGGAATGAGGCGATAGGTCGCACGGGGAAGATCGGCGAACTCGGCCGGCGCCACGAGGTTCGGATTCGGAATCGTCTCCTCCGTCGCCTGGGCGGCTGGCTGGACGCGGGGGAGGACGTTGTCATCTCCCGCGACGACCAGGAGGCCGGGGAGTGATCGTCCGGTCGGATTGCGG
>JAEYWB010000219.1 GCA_023429275.1 Planctomycetota bacterium | reverse complement strand
GTTCCCGACTCCGCCCGCGCCACCTGTGGCCGCGAGCGGCGTGATCCTGTCCGCCGCTGAGCCCGGGTCCGATTGGCAGACAAATGAGCGAGATCACTCCCGACCTGATCGCCCGGATCGCCACCCGGCTATACAACGCCGACCCTTCGTCTCCGCGAGCCGGTCATGTGGGGGACGCGGCGGTGCTGCCGGCGGGGGCGAGCGCGACTCTCCCCCCGGCGGGCGCATCGGCCGGGTTCTCGACGCCGATCCCGCAACCGGGACCGCTCCCGCAGCCGGGCGTCCTTCCGCCGTCAGGTTCCGTTCCGCAGCCTGTCCTCGCTCCCCCTGTCTCACCGTTCCCGGCCTTCCCATTCCCAACCTCGTCGTTCCCGGCGACGCCGTTTCCTCAGGTCGGTCCAATCCCCAGATCCTCGTCCGCGGCGTCGGTGCCGGCGACAGGCGGGATCCCTTTCCCGCACTCGGCACCGGCCAGCCCGAGCGGGTTCTCTCAAGGACTGCCGCAGCACTCTTCGATCGAAAATCCTTTTGCTACGGCGTCGGCCTTCCCCTCGCTGAGCGGACTCGGACCGGGCGGTTTGCCGGCCAGCCTTGCTGCATGGCCGACGACTCCCGCGTCGACCTCACTCCCCGTGCGAGAGTCGAGGTCCGATCGTCAGGGACCGCAGGATGGCCGGTTCGAAGGGCTGCGCGACTTCGTCCAACGGGTGCGGGGAACCGGCCATCGCGGAGTTCCTGGCGCCGGCACACACGGACTGTGCGCGGAGGGGGAGAGTGACGGCGGTCTTCTGCAGAAGCTGCTGAGCCGGACGGCGGCTCCGGGTTCATCGCGTCCGCTCGACATCCCGGCGATCCGCCGCGACTTCCCGATCCTGAACCAGCTTGTCCACGGACGGCCGCTCGTCTGGCTCGACAACGCCGCGACGACGCAGAAGCCGCAGAGCGTCATCGATGCCCTGTCGCACTTCTACGCGAACGACAACTCGAACATCCACCGGGCCGCCCACACGCTCGCCGCCCGGGCGACAGACGCCTACGAAGGAGCTCGCGAAAAGGTCCAGAAGTTTCTCGGAGCGTCGTCCCCCGAAGAGATCATCTTCGTCCGTGGAACGACCGAAGGGATCAACCTCGTCGCGAACACCTACGGCCGGAAGTATCTCCAGCCGGGGGACGAGATCGTACTCTCGATGCTCGAACACCACGCGAACATCGTTCCCTGGCAGGCGGTCGCGCGGGAGACCGGCGCCGTGATCCGGGTGATCCCGGTCAACGACCGGGGCGAGATCATGATGGAGGAGTATCAGCGGATCCTCGGGCCGCGGACGAAGCTCGTCTCCCTCTCTCACGCCTCGAACAGCCTCGGGACCATTCTGCCGATCGAGGAGATGATCCCGCTCGCGAAGCGGCACGGGGCGCGGGTGCTGATCGACGGCGCCCAGACGGTCTCGCACATCGCGGTCAATGTTCAGAAGCTCGACTGCGACTTCTTCGTCTTCTCCGGCCACAAGATCTTCGGGCCGACCGGCATCGGCGCGGTTTACGCGAAGCCGGAAGTCCAGGAGCTGATGCCCCCGTGGCAGGGGGGAGGCAACATGATCAGGAACGTCACTTTCGAAGAGACGACGTTCTCGGATCCGCCGGCCAGGTTCGAAGCGGGAACGCCGAACATCGCCGACGCCGTCGGGCTCGGAGCCGCTCTCGACTACGTGAGCCGCCTGGGTCTGCCCAACATCGCCCGCTACGAGCATGAGCTGCTGGAGTACGGGACGCACAAGCTCCAGGAGATCGACGGCCTGCGGCTGATCGGGACGGCCCGGGAGAAGGTCGGCGTCCTGTCGTTCGTGCTCGCGAACCGGAGCGTGCAGGAGGTCGGAAAAGCTCTCGACCAGGAGGGGATCGCGGTCCGGGCGGGACACCACTGCTCGCAACCCTCGCTGCGGCGGTTCGGCCTCGAGGCGACAGTCCGCCCCTCGCTCGCGTTCTACAACACGAAGGCCGAGATCGATCACCTCGTCGATGCGATCCGTCGCATCCGGGCGCGGTGAACTGCTTACGAAGTCGCGGAATCATGAGACACGACGAACGGCAACGCCGCCGCGCACGAATATCCTGCCGACCTGGTCGCTGTTTGATCGGGGCAGAGTGATGAAGTTCTCCCGGCGAACCGACTATGGGCTCCGTGTTCTCATGACCCTCGCGGAGTCCTATGGGGACAGGCCGATTTCCATGGCCCATCTCGCCCGGAAGAACGACGTTCCCCGCAAGTTTCTCCACCAGATCATGTCGGAGATGCGGGTCCAGGGATGGGTCGAAAGCACCGCGGGACGGAACGGCGGCTTCGTCCTCGCCTTCCCCCCCGACCGGCTCACGATGGGGCAGGTCGTCCGCTACTTCGAAGGAAACATTGATCCGGTCCGCTGCCTGTCGGTCGCCGGTCACGAGCCCTGTTCCCAGGCGAAGTTCTGCCGGTTCCGGCGGATCCTCCTCGAGATCCGGAACTTCGCCGCCCAGCATCTCGACAACGCGACCCTGGCCGACGTGATCGGCTGCGATCCGGTCGCCGACACCGAGATCTTCTCCCTTGAACTCTGTGCCGGCGACGGCATCTGACACCTTCACCTCCTCATCTCGTTCTGGAGATTTCCCATGCCCCGCGGACGGACCTTCGACACAGTCAACGACACGATCGGCGTTACGCCGCTGGTGCGGATCAACAAGCTGATCCCGCCCGAGCACGCGACCGTCTTCGCCAAGTGCGAGTTCTTCCAGCCGCTCAACAGCGTCAAGGACCGCATCGGCCATGCGATGATCGCCGACGGCGAACGCCAGGGGAAAATCGGCCCGGGGACGCACATCATCGAGCCGACGAGCGGCAACACGGGCATCGCGCTGGCATTCGTCTGCGCGTCGAAGGGCTACCGCCTCACC
>JAEYWB010000210.1 GCA_023429275.1 Planctomycetota bacterium | reverse complement strand
GGCGTCGTCGGACCACTTGTTGACGATGTGCGTCCCGACCCGGCGGCCTTCGATCCAGAAATCCCAGCCGCGGTAGTCGTGCTTGTCATCCATCCGGGCACAGATCGCCCCGTTCCCGTCATTGGCGGGAGCCTTGATCCACGCGGCGCAGCTGAAGGGCTGTTCGCGGTCGAAGTTCCCCGCCTCGGCGATCTCGGCGACCGCCCCCTTGCTGACGACGACGGCATTGTCGGCCGTATGGCCGGGCTGCCACTTCGTCTGCTTCGCGAGGTTGACGTCGCGGGAGGCTCCGTCGAGATCGATCTTCGTCTTCGCTCCCTTCCCTTCTTTCAAGGGAGCGTGGAGCGACAACGCCTCGGTCGGGAGCTTCGTCGCGAAATCCTCCGGTTTGACCGTCGTCATCCACTGATCGAAGTTCGGCCGCGCGGTTTTCTTCCGCTCGGCCACCTTCTGCAAGGCGGCGGGGATCTCGACCTTGAGGGCATCGAGCCGCGGCTGCTCCTCGGCCCGGGCGACCGGGATGATGGGGGGCGTGTCCTTGATGTTCCCGTCCATCGCGTTCTGCGTCGTGTTATTGAAGAACGCCGCCATGGAGTAGAACTCCTTCTGGCTGAGCGGGTCGAACTTGTGGTCGTGGCAGACGGCACAGCCGGCGGTGAGCCCCATGAAGACCTGGGAGACCGTCTCGGTCCGGTCGCGGGTGTAGAGGACGAGATACTCCTCGGCGATCGCGCCCCCTTCGTTCGTCGTGATGTTGCAGCGGTTGAACCCCGAGGCGATCTGCTGATCGAGCGTCCGGTTGGGGAGAAGATCCCCCGCCAGCTGCTCGACCGTGAACTGGTCGAACGGCATGTTGCGGTTGAAGGCTCCGATCACCCAGTCGCGGTAGGTCCACATCTCGCGGTAGTTGTCGAAATGGATGCCGTGGGTGTCGGCGTAGCGGGCGTAGTCGAGCCAGTAGCGGCCGCGGTGCTCGCCCCACTTCGGCGACTGAAGCAGCGAGTCGACGTACTTCTCGTAGGCGTTCGGGGCCGGATCGTTCACGAACGCTTCGACCATCTCGGGTTTCGGCGGCAATCCGGTCAGGTCGAGGCTGACGCGCCGCGCGAGGGTGCGGCGATCCGCTTCGGCGGCGGGGGCGAGCCCCTCCTTCTCGAGCCGGGCGAGGACGAAGGCATCGATCGGATTCGCGACCCACGCGGTGTTCCTGACCTTCGGGACCGCGGGGCGGACCGGGGCGATAAATGACCAGTGGGGCTGGTACGCCGCACCCGACTCGACCCACTTCTTCAGCAGCTCTTTCTGCTGCGGAGTCAGCTTCTTGTGCGAATCGGGCGGCGGCATGAGCGTGTCGGGATCGCTCGAGAAGATCCGCTCGATGAACCCGCTCTCGTCCGGCTTCCCGGGAACGAGAGCCTTGGCGGCGATGGCGTCGTCGCGCCGGTCGAGCCGCAGGTCCGCCTTCCGGGCGGCGCTGTCCGGCCCGTGGCAGGCGAAGCAGGTGTCGGCGAGGATCGGCCGGATGTCCCGGTTGTACTCGATCTCATCCGCCCGGACCGAAACGGTGGCAAGCGATGCGATTCCGACCAGGATGGCCGTGAACGGCGAAAGGACGCCAAGGGGAGATGGCAAGGACGCGGAAGACCGCATGGAGCGCCTCAATCGGAAATCGACGGAACGGCAAACGAACTGTCCGGCAGACTCACAGAAGCATCCATCGATCATATCCGATCGATCGGGAGAATCGACCTCTTCTCCCAGGAGAGTTCAGACGCGGCCGGGGAGGCTGTGGGTTTCTCGGAGGACCGCCGCATTCCGCCCCCTCCGATTCTGCCGGATGACAGAGCAGGTGGAGCCCCTTATCAGCCGGCACGCGCTAGCGTCCGGTTCAGGCCATCGTTCGCTTCACTTCGACGACAGCCGCATCGGGAACCGGATGCCATCGCGTGCCCGCTGATGGGCTGAGCAGCAGGCTGATCGATCCCGTGACTCGGTTGCTCCGCCGCAGTGTTCCTTGGGGAAGGAGGATTGGGCTTCCTTGAGAGTCCGTTCGACGGCACCGAGTGCCGCGGTACTATGGGGGGATGAGCGAGGCCGGATCTTCTGAGAAGACTTCTGAAACGGTGGGTGCCCAGGCGAATTCGGGGCAGCCCGATTGTGAACCCGCCGATATCGTCCTGGCCCTTTCGCGATCCGATCGCCGGTTCCTGGCGGTCAGCGGCGGGATCATCCTGCTCCTGATGGGGGTCTACCTGGTGCAGAGCCGCCGCCAGGCGCCCGGCGACCTGCGGATCGTCCACGCTCCGGAGAACGAGCTCGCCTTGCGGCTCGACATCAACACGGCGACCTGGGTCGAGTGGATGCAGATGGAGGGGATCGGCGAAGGGCTCGCCCGCAGCATCGTGGCCGACCGCGAAGCCCGCGGTCTCTTCCGGTCGATCGACGATGTCTCGCGCGTCCGCGGCATCGGCGACGCGAAGATGGTGAAGATACGCCCATATCTCCAATGTCTGGATTGTCCCGGCGAAGCC
>JAEYWB010000194.1 GCA_023429275.1 Planctomycetota bacterium | reverse complement strand
GAGTATGAGGAGGTTGATGTCGGCGATCCGGAGCGGGTCCGGGTACTCAAGAACGGCCTGTGGCTCCTGGAGTCTGGCGGGGTGCGGTTCGCGGTGATGCTCTCGCCGAGCGGCCATTACCATCAAGTCACCGGACTTCGGTTCGAGGTCGGCGTCCCCAATTCCGCGGCGGGAACGGAGATCTCGCAGAGGTTCTTCCGAAAGCTTGAGGACGCTGTCTCGAAGGCGGAGTCCTATCGCGGCAAGATCCTTTCGCTCGAAGAGGCCGAGCACTACTACTCCGGAGAGTCGACGGGGATCCAGGTCCACGCGCTTCGGCAGGTCGAGCGGGACGAGGTGATCCTGCCCGCGAAGACGCTCGATCTGCTGGAGCGGAACGTCATCCAGTTCGCACGGAATCGGCCCCGGCTCGCAGCACTCGGTATGTCGACGCGGAAGGGGCTGTTGTTCTATGGCCCTCCCGGCACAGGCAAGACGCACACGATCCATCACCTGGCACGGGCCCTGCCCGGGCATACAACCCTGTTGATCTCCGCCGAGCAGGTCGGGCTGCTGGGTGAATACATGACGCTGGCGCGGCTGCTTCAGCCGAGCATCGTCGTGCTGGAGGATGTCGACCTGATCGCCCGCGACCGGGAGCAGATGAAGAGTCCCTGCGAGGAAGTGCTCCTCAACAAGCTGTTGAACGAAATGGACGGACTGAAGGCCGATGCGGAGATTCTCTTCCTGCTCACGACGAACCGGCCCGAGGCAATTGAGGCCGCGCTTGCGTCGCGCCCGGGGCGGGTCGATCAGGCGATCGAGTTCCCGTTACCGGATGAGACGGGGCGGCGGAAACTGGTGCGGCTCTACTCGGGGAATCTCGCCCTGGAGGAGAGTGTCATCGACGAGGTCGTCCGACGGACGAACGGAGTGAGCGCGGCGTTTATCAAGGAGCTGATGCGCCGCGGGGCGCAGTTCACGGTTGACCGCGATGCCGGGGGCCGGGTCGAGAGAGGCGATCTCGACAACGCCCTGGACGAGATGCTGTTCAAGGGTGGTTCCCTGAATCGAACTCTGCTTGGGGCGGCGGCCGAGCGTGACTGAAGGCGCCGGGCGTCCCCTGGATCGCGAGGGGGATCTCAGCTCGGCGGAAAAAAGAAAAAACCCGGCTCCAGCGAATCTCTAGGGGGGAGGCGAGACTCAAGCTGTCACCGGGGGCGATGCGGGGGTTGTAGTGCCGGTTCAGTTCTGCCGGGAGACCACCTGGTTTTCGGACCATGACAACCGGCAGACTTTGCCGGACTTCTCCCGAAGGAGTCCCCCAGCCGGTCGCCTCGTCAACCCGGGACGATCCGACGGATCAGGTCGACGGGGCCCGCTTCCTTTGCGACGGAGCCAGGGGCCGAGACGATCGTCCCCCGGAGATTTCGAATTGACCTCTCAGAACCACCGGCGAACAATGAAGAAGAGCCCTCAAGGGCTCAACAAAACAAGGAGCCCCTGATAAGGCTCAATCCTGCGAACAAGCAGCCTCGAAGGGTTTCCGGCGTGCCGGAAGCCTGACGGGCTGCGAGAGTCATCGCCGCTTCCTCCTCTCCCTCCGGACGTTGATCGCGAAGTGCCGGGTCCGAGCGACCAAGGCTGATCCGTCCGGAGTGGATCGCCGGGCCCATCTCAGTGGCGAAGGGGCGTGATCCGCGGTCACGCCGGGCAATCTCTTTCGGTCCTCTCTCTTCGACGGTTCGTCCTCCGGAAGATTGCGTGAGAGTCTTCGGGGCGGACTCCATTCCTACCGCGCTGGCGTCCCGGACCATTGCCGAGCGAGAATACCGGTGACACAAGCCAGTCAGGGGACCTGATTCCGGATCGTCTCGACATTCATGGAGACGCCATCGCGATGAAACGTCCGGCGGGGGGACCAAGGCCCCTGTTCTCGTTTCGATCCCAGAAGGAGGTCGCCTGCCGCCGGGGCCTGGTGGCGAGGTGAGGCGACGACCGACAGAATGTCGAAGTCCCGGGCGAACGGACACAGGAGGGAGCGACATGAGCCAGTATCAGCATCTGCGATCCGGCCGCGACAGCCGCGGCGTCATGACAGTCACGCTCGACGTCGCCGGGCTCCCGGTCAATGTGCTCCACGAAGAGCTGCTCCGCGAGCTGTCGGAACTCGCTGAAGGGTTGCGGCAGGACAGCACTCTTCGGCTCGTCGTGTTCCGCAGTGCGAAGCCAGGCGGGTTCCTCGCGGGGGCGGACATTCACTTCCTCGAGCGGATCGCGACCGCCGAGGAGGTCGATCCGCTCCTGCAGCTCGGCCGGCGGGTCTTCGCCCTGATCGAAGCGTTGCCGGTGCCGACGGTCGCGGTTCTCCACGGCGCCTGTCTCGGCGGAGGGCTGGAGCTCGCGCTGGCGTGCCGATACCGCGTCGCGCGGGAGGACGTTTCCACCCGCATCGGCCTTCCGGAGACGCAGCTCGGCCTGATCCCGGGGTGGGGAGGAACGCAGCGGCTCCCCCGCATCGTGGGGCTCGCCCCGGCGGTCCGGATGATTCTCGACGCCAGCCGGCTCACGGCAGCCGAGGCCTTCAGCCACGGGCTGGTCGACGCACTTCTCAGCCCGAGCCGGTTCGAGGAGGAACTGGCGGCATTCCTCGAGAATTGCCTCACCGGCCACGCGCCCGAACGCGCTGGCCGCGATCGGGGCACCTCGCTGAAGGATGAGACCGCCGCCTCCCGGGAGCAGATTCTCTCACAGGCCCGGCGGCAGATCGCCGACAGCGCAGAACAGTACCCGGCGCTCCCCGCGGCCCTTCGGGCGATCGAGGCGGGCGTTCTGCATGGAATGGAGGCCGGCCTGGAGGCGGAGCGGGTCGAGTTCCGCCACGTTCTGTTCGATCCGGCGTGCCGGAACCTGCTGAACATCTTCCTCTGGCGGGAGAGGGCACGAAAGCGGAGCACCTGGGTCCCCGAGACCGGGACCGGGACTCGCCCCATCAGGAAGGTCGCCATCCTCGGAGCGGGAACGATGGGGGCGGGGATCGCACAACTCGCCGCGACGCAGGGATGTGCGGTCTGGCTGATGGACCTCAGTGACGACCTCGTTGCGCAGGGGATGCGGAAGATTCACGACCTGACACAGCAGGCGGTGCGAAAACAGCTCCTGACGGAAGACGATGCCGCGAAGGCGATGTCGGCGATTGGCACGACGACGCGGATGGAGACCTTCTCCGACGCGGACCTGGTGATCGAGGCGGTCATCGAAAAGGTGGAGGTGAAGCAGCAGGTCTTCGCCCGGCTCGATGCTCTCCTGCCGCCGGAGTCTCTCATCGCGTCGAACACCTCGGCCCTGTCGATCGGCGAGATCGGGAGCGCGACGAAGCGGCCGGGCCATGTCGCGGGTCTGCACTTCTTCAACCCTGTCCACAGGATGCCGCTTGTCGAGATCGTCCGATCCCGGCAGACGTCGGACGCGACGGTCGCCGCTCTCGTCGACCTGACGCGGCAGCTCGGCAAGATTCCGATCGTGGTCTCCGAGGGGCCCGGCTTCCTCGTCACCCGGGTCCTGTTCCAGTACCTCGACGAAGCGGTCCGACTGGTCGACGAGGGTGTCGCCGCCGATGAAATCGACAGGGAGGCGAAGAGGTTCGGACTGCCGATGGGTCCGCTGGAGCTTCTCGACCTCGTCGGCCTCGATGTCTCGGCCGAGATTACCCGCACGATGCGGTCCGTGAACGTCGAGGAGAGCCCGACCCCCGACAAGCTCGCGAAAATGGTCGCCGCCGGAGCGAAGGGGAAGAAGTCGGGAAGCGGGTTCTATCAGTACGGAGCGGGGCAGCGAGGCGCGCCGGCGACTTTCTCCTCGGCTGCCGTCGACCACGCGAGGCTTCCGCGTGATCTCGAACTGCGGGGCGAAGTGCTGACCGGCCTCCAGCAGCGACTGGTCTTCTCGCTGATCAACTCGGCGGCGGCCTGCGTCCATGAGGGGATCGTGGCGGAACCCTGGATGGCGGACCTCGGCATGATCCTCGGGACCGGCTTCGCCCCGTACCGCGGCGGTCCGATGACCCTCATCGATCACTGGGGGCGGGACCGCGTTGTTGAGGTCCTGCAGAACCTGAGCGAGGCCTGCGGCCCCCGCTTCCGTCCGAGCGATTATTTCCTTCCGTAACTCGTGGCGGTCGAGGTGCCCCGACTGTCTTGTCGTAACGATCTCAGCCTGACGGTCACTGGGGCCCTCGCCAGGATGAACAGAGATCCGGTCAGCACCCGCCCCTTGGACTTCACGATGCGGGGAACAGCAGCATCGTCGAGCAACCGGGCTCGATGCCATATGATCAAGGCCCCGTGATTCCCTCGACGGGCCGGCGGAACGCGTCCCTGAGTGCAGAGATTCCGAGAGGGGACGCTCTCCACTGGTCCGTCGGGGGAATACCGGGACACTTTCGACAGATCTCCTGAGGTGACCGATGCCGACCGAATCTTTCCTTGTCGCGGGGCTGCGGACTCCGATCGGCTCGCTCGGCGGGGCGCTCTCGGCCGTTTCCGCCCCCGATCTCGGAGCGACCTGCGTTCGGGCCCTCCTGGAGCGGACGGAGTACCCCGCCGCCGATGTCGACGAGGTGATCCTCGGGAACGTGATCAGCGCCGGCGTCGGCCAGAACCCCGCACGGCAGGCCGCGATCCGCGGCGGCATCCCCGCGAGTGTCCCGGCGGCGACCGTCAACAAGGTCTGTGGATCGGGGCTGAAGGCGGTCATGTTTGCCGACCAGGCGATCCGGCTCGGCGAGGCGCACGCGGTCGTCGCGGGAGGGATGGAGAATATGAGCCTCGCCCCCTACCTCCTTCCGCAGGCCCGGAAAGGCTACCGGCTGGGGAACGGCGAGCTCGTCGATGCGATGCTTCATGACGGCCTGTGGGACATCTACAACAGGAAATCGATGGGCTGCTTCGGCGATCAGTGCGCGGCGAAGTTCGGGCTGTCGCGGGAGGAACAGGACGACTTCGCAGTCCGCAGCTACACCCGTGCGCTCCGAGCGATCGAGGGGGGCACATTCAAGGGGGAGATCGTCCCGGTCGAGATTTCCGGCAGGAAGGGGTCCACGCTCGTCAGCGAAGACGAAGAGCCGGGCCGATTCCAGGAGGAGAAGCTGCGGTCGCTCCGCCCCGCCTTCAGCGAGGGGGGAACGGTGACCGCCGGGAACGCGTCGAGCGTCAACGATGGAGCCGCGGCGCTGCTCGTGATGTCGAAGGAACGGTGCATCGAGAGAGGAATCGCTCCGATCGCAAGAATCGTCGGAAGCGCGACATTCAGCCGCGAGCCGGAATGGTTCACGATCGCACCGATCGATGCCATTCGAAAACTGCTCACGAAGGTCGGCTGGTCGGTCGAGGAGACCGACCTGTTCGAGATCAACGAGGCGTTCTCGTGCGTCGCGATGGCGGCGCAGCGGGAACTGTCGATTCCCGACGAGAAGCTCAACATCCTGGGAGGTGCCGTGGGCCTGGGGCATCCGATCGGGGCGAGCGGGGCGCGGGTTGTCGTGACGCTGCTGACCGCACTCGCCCGCAAGGGAGGACGTCGTGGCATTGCCTGCCTGTGCGTCGGCGGTGGAGAAGCAGTGGCGATAGCGGTCGAGCGAGTCGAGTAAAGTGACGCGGGTGCACTCGCCTTCCCAATGCACCGTCTGAATGCTGAGCCGGTCAGCTGGAAAGAAAGAACCCCGGAATTGCTTCCGGGGCTCTTCCCCGGAGACGACACGTCCCGGGGCGCGGAGGTCGGTGGTTCTCTTACGAGAACAGCTCCTGGACGACTTCGCCGCCGTCGACGATCTTCATCGGGCGGCCGAGCGGGCTGACGGTTTCCTTAGAGGGATTGACGTCGAGGCACTTGCAGATCGAGCTGAAGAGGTCCGGAACGGAGACCGGACGGTCGTCGATCGCCGCACCATCGGCGCTGGTCCGGCCGATCACCTGGCCTCCCTTGATCCCTCCGCCGGCGATGGCGGCATTGAACGCCCGCGGGTAGTGGTCGCGGCCGTCGCGGGGGTTGATCCGCGGGGTGCGGCCGAACTCTCCCATCCAGGCGACGACGGTGTTCTCGAGCATGCCACGCGTCTTCAGGTCGGCGATCAGTGCTCCGAAGCCGGGATCGACCTGTTCGGCGAGCGTGCTGACACGGGTGTGAACATCGTCGTGCGTGTCCCACCCGTTGGAGCGGACTTCGACGAAGGTCACCCCCTTCTCGATCAGCCGGCGGGCCAGGAGACACCCCTTCCCGAAGTTCGACTCACCGTACTGCTGCCGAAGGTTCTCCGGCTCGCTCGCGATGTTGAAGGCCTCGGTCAGGGGACTGAGAACCAGCCGGGATGCCTTGTCATAGATCTTCTGCTGATTCTCGACGACGACCTGCCCGCCCCGAGCGGCGAAGTCCGCTTCGAGCCGCTTCAGATGCGCGAGCCGTCGCTCGAGCCGCGAAGCGCTGACCGTCGTCCCGACGTTATTCGGCAGGTTGCCTGGGTTGTCGACGATGAACGGCTCATAGTCGACACCAAGGTAACCGCCGAGGCCTTCCGTTCGACCGATCGAGACCACGGTCGGAAGGTCGTGCTGCGGATCGGCGAGTTCCTTCGCGATGTTCGAACCGAACCCCGGGTGCTTGACGCTTCCGGTCGGGACGTAGCCGGTGTGCAGCTGGTAGCTCGCCCGCTGGTGGTTCCCCTCCTTGTTCGTCATCGACCGGATGAGGGCGATGTCTTTCATCGCCTTTGCGACGCTTTCCCACCCCTCGGCAATCTGGATCCCTGGCACGGCGGTCGAGATCACTTTCGTCCCGCCGCCATTCTCATGGTCCGGCTTCGGGTCGAACGTTTCGAACTGGCTCGGCCCCCCGGACATCCAGAGGAGGATCATGCTCTTCCCCCGCCGGCGGAGCTCCTCGGCCTGGACCGACATCCAGTCGGGCAGGCTCAGAGCGCCGGCCGCGATCGCTCCGGCCGACAGAGTCCGGAAGAACCCCCGCCGGGAGACGCCGCGGCGATGGCAGAGGACGGATTCGTG
>JAEYWB010000181.1 GCA_023429275.1 Planctomycetota bacterium | reverse complement strand
CCGGGCCGGAAGGAACGAGAAGCGGACCGCCAGGAGAAGGAACAGACCGGCGAGAACGCTCCACGCGAACTGCCGGCTGCGGCGATCTTCCGGTCGACGGGGGAGTCTCGCGGCGACCCATAGCGCGACGATCGCGAAGAGGGTGTAGCCGAGACCGGCCAGTAGCCAGCCTCGTTCCTGGAACGCGCCGATGACCGCGGCGGGAACCCCGGTCAACAGCGCGCCCCCTCCGAGGATCGCCAGTCCGGTGGCGGCCGCCGCGACTTCGGGAGTTCGAGAACGCGTCATCGCCCGCAAGCTTTCACGACCCAGCTTTCAGGGAGGGCGCTTCCCCACCGCAGCAGGCCGTTCCGGTCGCCTTGGGAAGCAGGTGTCCCATTTTGGCCCGCTTGGTCTCCATGTAGCGATCGCGATGCGGATTGTTCGGCGCGACGATCGGCACCTGGCCGACCACCTTGAGGTCGACCCATTGCTCGAACGCCTCGGTCTTCTTCGGGTTGTTGGTCAGGATCCGGACTTTCGAGAGGCCGAGATCCTTGAGGATCTGGAGGCCGACCATGTAGTCCCGCAGGTCCGCCTTGAAACCGAGGCGGTGGTTCGCCTCGACCGTGTCGAGCCCCTGGTCCTGAAGCTGATACGCCTTCAACTTGGCGACGAGTCCGATCCCCCGCCCCTCTTGAGGCAGATAGACCACCGCTCCGACCCCCTCTTCGGCAATCATCGACATCGCCATGTGAAGCTGGTCGCCGCAGTCGCATCGGAGCGAGCCGAGGATGTCCCCCGTGAAGCAAGACGAATGCATCCGGACCAGCGGCGCTTCGACAGTGGAGAGGTCTCCCCAGACGATCGCCAGGGGCTCCTGATCGTCGTGCTCGACGCGGTAGGCGATGAATCGCGGATTGCCGTAAAGCTCGGTCGGAATCGGAACGTCCGCCTCGCGGTGGATGAGCCTCTCGCGGACGCGGCGGTACTGGATGATGTCGGCGATCGAGATCATGGGGATCCCGTGCCGGGCCGAAAGCTCCTGAAGCTCGTCGAGCCCCGCCATGCCGTCATTCCGCTGGCTGAGGATCTCGATGAGGCACCCGACCGGCGTCAGCCCGGCCAGCCGCAGGAGGTCGACCGTCGCTTCGGTGTGCCCCGCGCGCCGGAGGACTCCGCCGTCGCGGGCGAGGAGCGGATTGATATGCCCCGGCCGGACGAAGTCGCCGGCGACCGAGCGGGGATGAGCGAGATTCGTCAGCGTCAGAGCCCGCGCCTGGGAGCTCACACCGGTCCCGCTGTCGGCATGGTCGACCGGGACGAGGAACGGCGTCTGGTGAGCGGAGGTGTTCCGGTCCTGATCGACAATCGGGGTGAGCTGAAGCCGGGCGGCGACCTCGGTCGTCAGCGGAGCACAGAGGACGCCGGCCCCCTGGCGGAGCATGAAATTGACCTGGTCCGGAGTGATCGACTGGGCGGCACAGATCAGGTCCCCTTCGTTCTCCCGCTCCTGGGCGTCGAGCACGATCACCATCTTCCCCGCACGGAGAGCCTCCAGGGCGGAGTCGACGGAATGCGTGGTCGCAGGGGTTTCAGGCATGGAAAGTCGAACTCGGGATGTGCGGGCGGATCGCAGGTGGGGGGGTGCAGGAGGGAACGGGGGCACCTCTATTGTTTCCGCTGGGCAGGAATGGTCAACGCCGCCCCTCATTCGACCTCTCGACACCCCGTCGCAATGAGTGGTTCAGCCGCCCGTCGGGAACGACCCGTCAGGCGGACTTCAGTTGCCACTCATCGAGATGAGCAGGCGGGCATCGGCGACCCGACACCGGAAAGTCCGCTGACGACAGCCGGACAGTCCTCACCCATCTCGGTTCGGGTGTGGATTATAGCTCTCTCTGTTGATCGACCGGCGTCGGAGACGATTTCGCTCCGCCCTTTCTGACTCCGCGCCGACGGCGCCACGCTGAAGACGCCTCCTGACCTGCCGGCTGCGACTTCGCGTTCGAAAGCCGCTCTCTATCCGGCTCGCTCGCGGTCCCCTTCTTCAGCCGGTTCGCCTCGTCGCGGCGGATCATCCTCGTCGAACAGCCGTTCGATCTGATGCCGCCGGTGCAAAGATGTCCTTCTTGCCAGACGAAGCCATCTCGACAGGGAACCGAAAGGTTGTCCTGCCGTAGGCGTCCCAAGACACGCATAGCCCAAACAAAACGGGACGAAGGTCATCCCTTCGTCCCGCGTGATCTTCAAATTGTCGGGGAGCGTTACTTGGCGTCCCACCACCAGCGGCCTTCCGGCAGGGCGGAGGGCTTGGCGGTCGAGGCGACGCCGCTCAGCGTGGCGGATTCCTTCGAGCCCGCTTCTTCCATCGCGGCCGTCACGTCGACCCGAACGCCCCCGGCAACCTGGACGACGATGTCCTTGCCGTTGAAGACGCGGTGGTTGACGACGGTGTCGACCTCCTTCGGAACGCCGTAGCTCGCAGTCTTGTAGGAGCCGCTCGCGGCGAAGACGCCGCCATCCCACTCGATCCGCTGGGCGACCCCTTCGCGCTCGATCAGGGCCGCCGTCAGGGCGAGATCGAACACCCCTTCGAGGTCGGCGAACACGTGCTCCCGAGCGGCGAGGTCGGCGAAGTGTTCCGTGAAGTTCTTGGCGAACTGCTGGTTGATCGGCTCGGCCTTGCCGGTCGAGACCCGCTCGCCGTTCTGCGTCAGGAACTGGTTCTCCGACTGGCAGCGGACCGAGGTCCCTCGGATCTCGAAGGTGTTGTGGTCGGCGCTGTGGAGGACTTCATCCGACTTGATCGTCATCCACCACCGGAGAGCGTCGAGCGTGCCGGCGTTGGCGGCCGGGTTCTTCGCGAGGAGTTCGAAGTAGTCCGGAACGTTCGAACCGCCATCGACCTTGCCGATGCCGACGAGCTTCATCTCGTAGTCGGCTTCGAGGATCACGCGGGCGACGCGGGAGTCACGCGGCACACCGTAGATCGAGATGTCCTGACGGCCGAGGGTCTGGCCGATCTTCTGCGTCCAGCCCCGGACCTTGGCGGCGTCGAGCGGGCCCGACTTCTGCGAGGCTTCGACGAAGGTCTTCAGCTCGGCCAGCTTCTCGGCCTTCGGATCGATCGAGCAGCCGAACATGTTCTGGCCGCCCTGCGAGAAGGTCCGCATGACGGTGACGAGGTCGTCGAGCTGCAGCGTCGGCTTGCCCGTGGTCTGGCCGACCGGCATGCCGCTCTCGTTGTACCGCCATCCTTCGGCCGGGCCCGCGAGAACGACTTCGTTCTCTTCGGGATAGACGAAGACGTACTGGATCTGCGAAAGGCCGGCGAGCTGCTTCATCGACTCGACGACCGTCTCACCTGCTTCGAGACGGCGGGCGACTTCCTTCTCGAGCCGGGTCAGCGAGACCATCCGGAGCTTCGAAGCGGCCGCGATATCGGGGTTGAGGGCCGCCTGCCGGGCCCGAATGCCGAGGGCTTCCAGGCGGCCGGTCTTCTCTTCTTTCGTCACGCGGCTGAGGACGCCGTGGGGATCGACCCGCACCCCGCTCTCGAACGACGAGATCGTTCCGGTGCCGGGCTCATCGGCATCCCAGGGGCCGGAGGTTTCCTGCTGGATCAGGTCCATCAGGGGCTGGAAGTCCGCACCGAAGCCCCCGCGGAGCGAGACCTGCTGAGCGGCCTGCCCTTCGACCATCTGCCGGCCGCCGCCGCTCGAGATGCGGGCCGCGGTCCGCGAGGCACCAAAGGTGTCTCCCACCGCCAGCTGGGCGGCAGCGACTTCGCCAAGGAGGGCGTCGCGCTGGGCGACCTCTTTCACCTGTCCAGCGATCACTTCGGCCTGGCCGAATTCGCCCGCGGCGAGGTGCGCCCGGACCTGGGCAGCTGGGCTGGCTGCGAAAGCTGCGGAGGAAAGACCGACGCAAAGGGTGGTTCCGGCGATCGCGCGCTGGAGCAACTGGTTCCAGGTGGACTTCGGCATCGGCATCTCCGGAGAAAATGGCAGACGGGGGGCGCGCAGGGTCTCGGTGCGCGTGACATTAGAATCGTCGGGGCCTTGGGCGCTTTCAAGGACTTTTCGACGAAACGTGAAGCGGCGGGAAGGTTTCACAACAGAAGGCGTAAGATCGCGCACACCCCTCAAATTGAGGCTGGCCGGCCCGAAGCCATCGACGCAACATGGATACATGCGTCCAGTGGATGGTTCGTTCGAAGGGCTGGAATCGATCGCCTGCCGCAGCCCGAAAACTCCCCCTGATCGGAAAACTTTCCCGATCTGGAAGAATTCACTCAACCCTCAGGATCGGACGAACCGATACCGAAGAGGACGGTGCACCTCGCACGGAGCGCGGGGTTCACGCGGATGAGCCGAGAAGGAGTTGGAATATGCGACGGATCGCCTGGGTGTTCGCCCTGTTTGGAGCCACCGGACTCGCCGGACGGCCGACGTCCGCTGCCGAACCCTCCACCCGAACCCGACTCGGCCTGGCCCCCAAGGCGGCCGCGGCGGCGCCGGAGACCGCTCCTGCGGCCCGGTCTCGCCAGCTCAAGAATTACGCCGACGAACTCTGCGGCCCGAAGCAGGAGCTGGAGTCGGCTGACGACGAAGGGGCTGCGGTCGTGAAG
>JAEYWB010000176.1 GCA_023429275.1 Planctomycetota bacterium | reverse complement strand
ACTTTCATCTCCTCCACGGGCGGGGGACGGTCCTCGACGAACTGTTCGCGACGTCGGAAGAGACGCGCCAGCACACGCCGATCCTTCATCTCCATCCGCTCAACTGGCCGGAGCACCAGTTGATCTGCTGCGACCCACGGGACCCGCAGTGGTTCACCGGCTGCGAACGGCTCGCCAGCAAGCTCTCCTCGTCCGGCATCCCCTTCGAAACCCACTTCACCACCCAGGCCGGCGCGACCGGCTGGGGCTGGGATTATTTCAATACGCAGGCGGCGCGGGTCGTCCAGTTCCTTGCCGAACGCTGTGAGCGGGTTCTCCCGGTGCGGTAATCCCATCGGCAAGCCGTTATACTTCCCTCCCGAGGCGTCTCTTCCGTGTCTCGCTTGGAGGGTCGTTCGATGGCGAAGTCGTATCGTCGGCAGTTCTTGAAGGAGTCGGGCGCCGCCGCCCTCGCCGGTGCGGGGCTGTTGCGGGCGACCGAGGCTGCGGAAAAGGCCCCCGGATCATCGCCAGGCGCCGGCAACGCACTGACGATCGGTGTCATCGGTCCCGGCGGGATGGGGATGAGCCATGTCCGACAGCTCGCCCGAAACCCGGAAGTCCGTTTTGCCTGGGTCTGCGATGTCGACGAAGCGCGGCTCGCGGCGGCGGCAGATCATGTCGAGAAGGAAGGGGGGAAGCGGCCACAGACGACGACCGACCTGCGAAAAATCCTCGACGATCAATCGGTCGACGCCGTCTGGATTGCGACGCCGGACCACTGGCATGCCCCGGCGACGATCCTGGCCTGTGCCGCCGGGAAGCATGTCTACGTCGAAAAGCCCTGCTCGCACAATCTGCGGGAAGGGCGGCTGATGATCGAGGCGGGGCAGAAGCACAAGCGGCTCATCCAGGTCGGCACCCAGAGCCGCAGCACCGAGGGGATTCAGAAGGCAATCGCCCGGCTGCAGAGCGGCGTCATCGGTGAAGTGCTCGTCGCGAAGGCCTGGAACAGCCAGCGGCGCGGTAACATCGGTCACTCGAAGCCTGCCTCGCCCCCCGCGGGTCTCGACTTCGACACCTGGCTCGGCCCCGCTCCCGCTGTCGATTACCGGCCGAACATCCTCCCTGGCCGCTGGCGGTGGTGGTACGACTTCGGGACCGGCGACATGGGGAACGACGGCGTCCATGACATCGACATCGCCCGCTGGGGGCTGGGTGTCGAGACGCATCCGTCGCGGATCGCCGCTCTTGGCGGGAAGTTCTTCTTCGACGACGACCAGCAGTTCCCGGACACCCAGACGGTCGTGTTCGAATACCACGACCTGCCGGGAAAGCATCCGAAGAAGCAGCTCCTCTTCGAACAGCGGATCTGGTCACCGTACTTCCAGGAAGGGTTCGAGAACGGCTGTGCCTGGTACGGGACGGAGGGGCTGATGCTCCTCGGCAAGACCGGGGCCTGTCAGATCTTCGGGCCGCGGAACAAGCTGATCGAGGAGTCGAAGTGGGGCGGTCCGGACCTGGCGGCGCATCATCGCAACTTCCTCGACGGCATCCGGAGCGGGGCGAAGCTCAACGCCGACATCGCGATCAACTTTCTCTCGTCAAGCCTCTCGCACCTGGGGAACATTGCGACGCGCGTCTCTCGAACGATCGAGTTCGATCCGGCGAAGGAACGGGTCCTTCACGATGACGAGTCGGACGCGCTGCTGAGTCGCAAGTACCGGGATCACTGGAGCACTCCGAAGGTCTAGGGTTCTTGCGCACTTCGGAATTCGGGTAGAGTCCATGAGCCGGCGGGCGCTCGCCCCCGGTTCGAACCGGACGCTAGCGCGTTCCGGCTGATCTGCCGAACCCCGAAATCTTGAATCGTGCCAAAGCACCAGCGCGGCAATGATGATGGGACACGCTCCGCGGAAGTCGATTCGAGGCACGCTTGTGCTGATCGCAACCGGCTTCGCTGCGCACCTGCTGTCGGCTCCCGCCCGTGCCGCTGAGGTTCCTGATGCCGGTGAGTGCCTCACGCGTCTCAGTCGGTCGTTCGCTGCGTCGCTTCCCGGTGATGTTGTCGTCCGGTCCAAGGTCGTGAGAGCTGACGGGGTCACCGTCACGCACTGCCACTACTACGGGAACGACCGCCGCTCCCTGTTGCGACGGGCCGAGTTCCGCATTCGCCAGGAGAATGGGCAGCGGATCACTTCGCACACGACCGACCTGGTCCTGCATGGGGGAACGTGGCTTGCTGACGAGGCGCGCACGGGGCCCACGGTTCCTCAAACGGATTCGTTGTCGATCTGGCGAGACATCACACAGGCCGAGAACTGGATTCTCCCGACGGAACTCAAAGTCAGCCTCCGCCAGAGAGCTTCGAACGATCCCCTTCCTCATTTCGGCGAGGGGAGCGTCGCGTTCGGGTACATCCCGCTGGGAGTCGGGCAACGACTCTGGAATCACGGTCCCGCCGACTAGGTGACCCGGAGCGCGGCCAGTGAACGCGTCGACGGCGTTGAGACGATCGTCGTCCGCATCGAGGGGCCGACAGAGATCCGCACACTCTGGCTCGACCCCGGTCACGGGATGCTTCCGCGGCAGTTGATCCTGGAGTCAATCCGGACTCGGGCAGGTGAACCTTCGACCTCGGATTTCCGGCAGCGAATCCACACGTTCCAATTCGACGGTTCGGCGTCGCCTCCCGTGATTGTCGGCTTCGTCGTCGAGACGGAGTCCGAAGGCCGGCCCAGGAATTCGATGCGGGAAGAATTCTCGATCGATCATCGGCCGGAGAGTGGCGCCCCGACGGACGGCGAATTCCTCGATGCGGTCGATCTCTCCGACGGAACGCCGGTCCGGGTCGACGGCCTCGGCCTGAGTTCGCACATCTGGAGCGACGGGCGGGTCGTTCCGACACGAAAAGTCGCCGTTCCCTGACGCTCGATGACGGGGTCCGGCCGAGGGGGTCGGCCCGATTGGCGTGGAATCCCTCTTCTCCAGGTCGCCTGCAGTCCTCGACAGGAAGCGTGTTCTCCACGGAACCCGCTGAACAGATGCCGTGTCCCGGGCGGAAGGCGCTACAATTCTTCTCCACGCCCTCTGTTACCGAGACCTTCCGCTGATGGATTTCGCCCGCTCCAGCCGCCAACGCTACAACGAATACCGGGAGGAAGTCCGCCAGAAGAAAGCTCGTGGCGAGTCCGCCCCGGCCTCCCCGCATTCGACCGGGCCTTCTCGTTCCGCCGGACCACGCCAGCGGTCGACCACCGCCCTCCTCCGCGCGTTCTGGGGATTTCTGGAGGGGCAGCGCGGCGCCGTCGCATGGTCGCTCCTCACTCTGACCGTCGCCACGCTGCTGGGGCTCATTCCTCCCGCCTCCACAAAGTTCGTCGTCGACAATGTCCTGGGGAATCAGCCGCTCCCCGACGTCGCCTGGGTTCGCCAGTTCGTCCCGACCGACAAATGGCGACTGCTCGTGGCGCTCACGGCGGCGGTGACGCTCCTGTCGGTCGTGCGCGTCGCTCTCAAGATCTCCGGACGCTGGTCCGCAACGCGGGCGACGAAGCGTGTCCAGATGTCCGTCCGGAAGCGTGTGATGGAACACGCCGTCCGGCTTCCGCTCCCCCGCATTCACGAACTGAAGTCTGGAGGGATGGCGAGCCTGCTGCGCGAGGATGCCGGAGGAATCGGCGACCTGATCTTCGGGTTGCTCTACAACCCCTGGCGGGCGGTCGTGCAGCTGATCGGGAGCCTGTGCATCCTGGCGTATGTCGACTGGCGGCTGCTGCTCGGGGCGCTGCTCGTCATCCCGGTCGTCTTCCTGTCTCACCGGACCTGGATCCTCGAGATCCGTCCGAGGTTCCGCGACGTCCGGGCCCAGCGGCAGAGGATCGACGGACAGACGACGGAGACGTTCGCGGGGATGCGGGTCGTCCGGGCGTTCGGCCGGCAGCGGACCGAGACCGCGCGGATCATGACCGGCACGCACCTCATGGGCCGGCAGGAGCTGTTCGTCTGGTGGTGGATGCGGGTCATCGAGATCGTCTGGGAGCTGCTGATCCCGATCGGCTCGGGGCTGCTGCTTCTCTACGGCGGCTGGCGGGTTCTCGAGAACCAGCTGACAGTCGGGGAACTGATGATGTTTCTCGTCTACCTCGTGATGCTGCTGGAGCCGATGGCGATCCTCGCGGAAAGTGCCGCGTCGCTTCAGAACAGTCTCTCGGGCCTCGACCGGGTTCTCGATCTTCTCGGCGAGCCGCGCGAGATGCCGGCGACGGAGACTTCGCAGCGAATCTCCCGGGCTGACGTCCTCGGCCGGATCACGTTCGACGACGTTTCGTTCCGATACGGCCCCGAATCCCCCTGGGCGCTCGAGCAGATCGACCTCGACGTCAACGCCGGGGAGACGATCGCCCTCGTCGGCCCCAGCGGGGCGGGCAAGACGACGCTCTGCAACCTCGTCGCCAGGTTCTACGACCCGACGGAGGGGGCCGTCCGGCTCGACGGGACCGATCTCCGGGAGATCGACGTCGAGAGCTTTCGATCGCTCCTGGGGGTGGTCGAGCAGGACGTCTTTCTGTTCGACGGAACGGTGGCGGAGAATATCGCCTACGGCCTGCGGGACGCGGCTCGGGAATCGATTCATGAGGCGGCCCGCGTCGCGAACGCCGATGAGTTCATCCGCAAGCTGCCGCAGGGCTACGACACGATCATCGGCGAGCGGGGCGTGAAGCTCAGCGGCGGCCAAAGGCAGCGGCTCGCGATCGCGCGGGCGCTGGTGGCGGACCCGCGGATCCTCATTCTCGACGAAGCGACGAGCAACCTCGACTCCGAGAGCGAGCGGCTGATCCAGCAGAGCCTCAAGCGGCTGATGAAGGGGCGAACCTCATTCATCATCGCCCACCGGCTGAGCACCATTCGGCACGCCAGCCGGATCCTCGTGCTCGAAAACGGGCGGATCATCGAATCGGGGACGCACGAGGAGTTGCTGTCGCTCGGAGGACGCTATCGGCGGATGGTCGAGCTGCAGGCCTCGCTCGATGCCGTGCAGATCGCGGCCGAGGCCTGACCGGCCGGTTCCCCGACCGGCAAGCACGGAAAGGCCACAGGCCCCCGGCCCCCGGTGCAGCGTCTGGTCCGCTCATCGGCAATTTTCGCCGGATGGTGCGTTCAAACCGCTCGCTCTCCCCGACTCGTGTCCATCCGTGAACTGCCGCCGCATAACCTCCGCCGCTCACGGAGGACCAGGGCATGCGACCGCGGCGTCGGCAGACTCTCATCGGACTTGTCGCGATGGCGATGCTGTTCGTCGTCGGCTGCCGTCTTCCCAGACCGTACCTGGCGACCCGTGTGCAGTGGCCCCGGCTCCCCGCCGCGTCGGCGGTTGAAGAAGAGACGTCGCGCACGGATGGGACGAGACACGGTCCGATCCGTCGCGTCTCGACGGCCGACCGGCCGGAGTATCGCGCCACACTCGCACCCCCAGTGTCGATCATCGGCTGGCAGCCGGAGGTGTCGTCCACCTGGCAGATTCTCTACGCCACGAACCGCGGCCCCGACCGCTCGAGCCAGCCAGGGATGCGGCGGTACGGCCGGACGATCGCCCCCAGACCGGAATACGGCGTCTGCACCGTCGAGCTGCCGCACCGGCCCCGCGGGGACGACGGACAGCATCCTCCCACCGGGGAGGGCTTCTGGTCGAAGGTCGTTCCAGCCTCCTGGCAAGGGAAGAAGGTTGACCAGCACGATCGCGATTCACGGATTGTCTCCCGACTGACGCGTGTCGAGCCGCTCGAACGGACGACTTTCAGCGATCATCTGCGGGACTTGACCGCCCGTTCCGCTCAACAGGACGTCCTCGTCTTCGTCCATGGATTCAACGTCTCGTACGACGAGGCGATCCTGCGGGCGACGCAGGTGGCGGCGGACCTCCCGTTCAACGGCGCGATTGTCGCCTACTCGTGGCCGTCGCAGGGGGGCGTCGACAACTATGAGCTCGACGGGGAAGCCATCAACCGGTCGGAGCTCGCCTTCACGGAGTTCCTGACGACGATCGGCAACGCTCTCCCTGCGGACGCCCGCATCAACATCGTGGTTCACAGCATGGGGAACCGGCTCGTCCAGCGAAGCCTGTGGCGGCTGCCGGACGAGTACACCTCGCCTCCGCGGTTCGACGAGATCGTCTTCTGCGCCCCGGATGTCGGCGTCGACGAGTTCCGTCGGAATGTCCGGCAGGCCAATAAGGTCGCGCGGCGGGTGACGCTCTACCAGTGCTGCAACGACACCGCGCTCATCGCGTCGATGTTCCGCAACAAGGAGGAACGGGCCGGCAGTCCCAACGCCCCGGTCCTGGTCGAGGGGATGGACACCATCGAGACCGCGCCGGTCGACTCCAGCACGCTGGGGCACTCGTACTACGGCAGCAACACGAGCGTTCTGCGGGACCTGTTCGCCATCGTGAAAGAGCACACGCCGGCCGATCGCCGTCCCTGGCTGAAGTCTCGGAAGATGCCGTTCCAGAAGACTCCCCTCTGGATCTTCTCGTCTTTCCCGGAGGAGCTCGACTGGACCTGGTCGATCGAAGCGGGAGGAATTGCGACGCTGGACGAGGCGGAGCCG
>JAEYWB010000168.1 GCA_023429275.1 Planctomycetota bacterium | reverse complement strand
AATGGGATGGCCTGCTGATTCAGGCGCCCATAGCAATTGGACACTCATCTGTGACTCGCTCCTCTCGCGGAGCGAGACGGCTACACAGTAATGCTCGCGACGGATGGATTGAAGGTGCGCGCTCCCTCGACTACACCTCGGGCCACGGCCCCAGGACGCGGGGCATCAGGCGGAGGAACGAGATGGGACGCATTGGTTTTCTTTTTCCGGGACAAGGGGCCCAGCACATCGGGATGGGGAAGAAGATTGCGGAGTCCTCCCCCGCTGCCGCCCGGCTGTTCGACCAGGCCAACGAGATCCTCGGCTACAACCTGAAGAAGCTCTGCTTCGAGGGGCCGTCGGCCGAGCTCGACTCCACGGTCATCAGCCAGCCCGCAATCTTCGTCACGAGCCTCGCCTGTCTGGAACGGCTCAAGGGAGAGCAGCCGGACGTCGTCAGCCGGTGCGAGATGGCTGCCGGGCTGAGCCTGGGGGAATACACGGCTCTCGTCTTCGCGGGGGCGATGTCGTTTGAAGACGGCCTTCGCGTCGTTCAGGCCCGCGGCCAGGCGATGCAGGACGCCGCCGATGCAACGCCGTCAGGAATGGCGAGCATTCTCCTTCTCAGTCTCGAGCAGGTTCAGCAGATCCGCGACGAGGCGGCGAAGGTCGGAACGCTCGAGATCGCCAATTACCTCTGCCCGGGCAACCTCGTGATCTCCGGGGCCAACGCCGCCGTGGAGAAGGGAATCGAACTGGCCGAAGCGGCGGGCGCCCGCGTCGTTCCGCTCGCGGTGGCCGGTGCGTTCCACACCACCATCATGAAGCCGGCGGATGACCGTCTCGCCCAGGCGCTTTCCGGGGTTTCGGTCGCCTCGCCGCGGCTGCCGGTCGTCTCCAACGTCGACGCGCAGTCGCACACCGACCCGAACGACATCAAGCAGATCCTCGTGAAGCAGGTCGTCAACCCGGTCCGCTGGGAAGACTGCATGAAGGGGATGCTCGACGCCGGCATCGACGAGTTCTACGAGCTCGGTCCCGGCCGCGTCCTGACCGGCCTGATGAAACGAATCAGCCGCAAGACGCCGGTGACGGTGATCAATGATTCGCAGTAGGAAGTAGGAAGTGGGTAGTTGGTAGTGGGTAGCAAGGGACACGAGCAATCGCCTGTTTCTTGCTACCCACTACCAACTACCCACTACCCACCTTTCTTCAAGCAGTCCGCGTCCGACGCGTCGGAACGTCAATCACGAGCGGCTCGAGCGTCCGGAACACGCGGAGCATGTGGTCGGCATCGTGAAACCGCCGCTTCGGGTCGAGCTCGAGTGACTTCCGCAGCCAGGCGACGAACGGCGGAGGGACCCGCTCGCGGAGGCGGCGATGCGACGGAAACGGCCAGATGAACGGCCACTCGGGCCAGTCCCCCGCCAGCATGCGGTAGACGATGAGGCCGAGCGAAAAGACATCTGACCGGAGCGACGGTTTTCCCATCGCCTGTTCCGGCGCCATGTAACCAACTGTCCCGGTCCCGGAGCCCCGCACGGTCCGCTGGGCGACCTTGGCGATCCCGAAGTCGGTCAGTCGCAGCTTGTTGCCGGGGAAAATCAGGACGTTTTCGGGCTTCACGTCGCAGTGGATGATCTTCTGCCGGTGGGCGTACGCAAGGGCCTCGAGAAGCTGCCCGGTGTACTCCATCACCGTCCGAAGGGAGAGCCGGCTCATGAGCCTGTCTGCGAGAGTCTTCTCGCCGAGCGGCATCGCAATGACGAAGTAGCCGTCGATGAACGACGCATCCTTCAAATGCAGGATGTTGGGATGCTCGAGGCGGGCGGCGAGCCGGGCCTCGTTCCGGAAATCCTTCATCAGCGAATCGCTCACCATCTGCTGGTGAGGGATCTTGAGGGCGACCCGGATCCCTTCGATCGTATCGAGGGCCTGGTAGACCGTCGCGAAGCCCCCCTCGCTGAGGCACTTCTCGAGCCGGTACTTGCCAAGCCGCGTCCGCGGGCGGAGGGAGACGGAAGTGAGTCGTTTGGCAATCACGGGCTTCAGTCTGATTCGGCGGCCCCCTCGTGGCGCGGGGAGGTCCGGGTTGAGTCGGCGACAGGATCGGCCGCGGTCCGTGCTGGAAGCACCCCCATTGATCGGCCGGGCGTGCTCCAAAGTCGTCAAGAATCCGTGCCTGACGCCGTCCCTCGCAGCGGACGGCCGCTAAAGCCTGACATCGCTATTCTTCCCAGAATCGACGCGGCGAGCCAGTGGTCAGTTGCGGCTTTTTTTGCCGCTGAGGTCGTCGCCGGAACAGTCTGGTGCCGAAAGACTTATGCCGTTCCACGAGGAGGCGGTCTCGCCGGCAACGAGGCTGTTTCCGCTAAGCCGTGCACAGCCTGAGGTTGTGCCGACAGGGCTTCAGAAGCTCGGCTCCGCGCCTGCCGCAGCATCCTTCAACAGGACGCGTGTGACCCCACGCGGCGCCGATCGGCAGATTCTCCCGCCCGCTCCGGATGGCCCCTCATCGTGCGACGGGGGGAAGCTCGTGCGACAACTGTTCAAAGA
>JAEYWB010000153.1 GCA_023429275.1 Planctomycetota bacterium | reverse complement strand
GGGTTCCGGCGAGGGGGTGGTCGTCATGGGATGCGTCGTCGACTCGCAATGAGTTGATCTACCATCAAGACATCAAGGCACCAGGAAAGGCAGGACCGCGGTGACGGCTCGATTTCCAGGTGCCTTGATGTCCTGATGGCGGGACTCCTTCCGCCTCTCTCTGAGAAGAGGCCGGAATCAGTGGTGGCCGTGGTCGTGGCCGCCGTGCCCGTGATCCGCCGCTCCGTGACCGCCGTGGCCGTGATCACCATGGCCATGGTCGCCGTGATGTTCTGCGTGCTCTTCGGCCGGCTCGAGATCGGTATTCCAGGAGGTCGCCAGGACGTTGCCGATCGGGTCGACGAGGCCGGAGAGCTGGACCGATCCGCCGAGGTACATGATCACGATCAGAGTCGTCACGTACACGAGCTTTCCGACGAAGTTCGAGAGCTGCAGGCCGAAGATGTAGTGGTGGCCATCGACCGGAGGATCGACCACTCCCCAGACGAGCATCCAGACCAGTCCGATCAGGACGACGCCGATGACGCCCCCGCTCCACAGCACCTTCTGAAGCTTCTTCCAGTCGACCGCCAGGGTCCAGAACGCCACCCAGGCGATGAGGGGCGTCCAGGGGCCGATCGTCCGGATAAGAGCCATGACCAGCGCCCAGAGGGCGACGATGAACTGGCCGAGAGAGGTCAGGAGTTCCATGAGTGATCGATCTCGCGACGAAATGAACGACCGGAGGAGGATAACGCGGCGACGCGCAGGCAACAAACGGACAGGTTTGCCCCCCGTCCACGGGAAACCGGCGGACCAGGGAATCAGATGTCCACTACTACCCAGGGCTGCCCAGGACCCGCCAGACTTCTTCCGGCGTTGTCTGGCCGGCCCGGACGGCGTCGTCCGCGCGGGCACGGAGAGTCCTCAGTCCTGCGGCCATCGCCCGTCGCTCCAGTTCGTCCGCCTCAACCTTGCCGAGAATCCCCGCGCTGACCTCCGCGGCTCGCGGCGAAAACGTCTCCGCCACAAGCAGACGGCCGAAGTAGCCGCTTCCGCCGCATTGCGGGCAGCCTGAGCTGCCAGTCTCACCCGAACAGGAGCAGCGTCTGCGAAGGAGCCTCTGCGTCACGATGCCGAGCAGGCCGCTCCGGACGACATACGGCTCGATCCCCATGTCGAGCAGCCGGCTGACGGCGTCCACCGACCGTCCGGCGTGAAACGTCGACAGAACGAGGTGACCGGTCAGTGACGCCTGAAACGAGATCGCGGCGGTCTCGCGGTCCCGGATCTCCCCCACCATGATCACCTCGGGGTCCTGCCGCATCAGCGATTTCAGCGCTGTGGCGTAGTCGAAGCCGAGATGCGGCTGCATTGCGGACTGGGCGGTCCCGGGGACGAGCGCCTCGACCGGGTCCTCGAGCGTGCAGATGCTCCGCGGCTGCCCCGACCGGGTCAGGTATCGAAGCGCGGCGTACAGCGTCGTCGTCTTGCCGCTTCCCGCGGGGCCGCAAACGGCCAGGAGCCCCTGGGGGGACTCAAGCGCCGTCGCCAGCCAGTCACGGACGTCGGAGGGATAGCCGAGATCTTCGAGCCTCAGGTACTGGCCCGAACCGACGAACAGCCGGACGACGGCCTTCTCGCCATGGACGGTCGGAAACGTGCTGACGCGCCGCTCCAGGTCGCCCCGGTCGGAGCGGATGCGTCCCTCCTGAGGGGTGTCGGCCTGGTACGTCAGGAGCTCCGCCAGAACCTTGAGCCGTGCAATGACGTTCGGTCCGCTGTGGAGCAGTTCCCCCGCCTGCTGAAGGATTCCGTCGATGCGGTAGAGCACCCTCAACCGGTGCTGTTCCAGGGGGACGAGGTGCAGGTCGCTCGCGCGGAACTCCTCCCCGAGGGCGAGCAGCTGGTCGACCGTTTCGACCGCAAACCGTTCCGGCCGCGGCGATACGCTTTCGAGCCGGCGGGCCAGCCGCTCGACGAGTTGCGGCAGGGTTCCGGTGGAGGCCAGGGCCGGACGGGTTTCAGGCATGGGCGATTCTCATCAGTTCCGACCAGCGGAAGCCGCCGGTGAAGGACCGGCCCCCCGAGGTTCGGGGTGCGGCGGGCGGGTGGCCGGTGGTACGGTGGGCAGCCCGTCCGCGGTTGTCCAGCGAGCTTTTTCGTTCTGGATGACGGCCAGGCTGAGGAATTGCCGTGACCAGAAGACCCCACCATCCCCAGGCCAGGACTTTTGGCGTGCGGTGGTCATCGGAGCTGCTCCTGGCGGTCTTGGCCGCGGCAGGTGGGACGGCCTTCGGACAGCAATCCCCTCCAGCAGCAGGACTTCCGCCGACGAGCCCCCAACCGGCCCCTGTCAGTACGTCGCCGGCCCCGCAAACCGCCAACACGATTCCTGGGACAGTGCCGTCGGCACCGATGACGGTGGCGCCCGCAGGTCCTCCAGCGTCGACGCCCGCCACCCCGCCAGCCGCCCCACTTCCGGTGTCGGTTCCGACGAGCACCGCCCCCCCGGCTCTTTCGCCTGTCCCGCAGGCCGCCGTTCCTGCCGCACCCTCGGTCCCAGCCGGCCCGTCGCCGGCCCCCCCTTCTGCTCCAGCGACGATTCCAGGCCCCGTGCCTGCCGCGTCGCCCACGCCTTCTCCTGCTTCTGTTTCTGCTGCTCCCGCTTCCGCTGCTCCGGCTTCTCCTGCGTCGCCGGGCGAGCTCCCTTTTGTGCCGCTCTACAACAAGCAGGATCTCTCAGGCTGGGAGGTCCACGACGGGAAGATCGAGTCGTGGAGAGCGGAAGGCGAGCAGATCAGCTGCGTCGCCCCGGGAGGCGGCTGGCTGCGAACGAAGAAGCGCTACAGTGACTTCGTGCTGAGGTTCGAGTACCGGCTCTCCGCCGGAGCCAACACCGGCGTCGCATTCCGTTTTCCTCCGGAGGGGAACCCCGGTTCGAACGGATTCGAAGTCCAGCTCATCGACGACGCTGCGGCGAAGTACCAGGGAATCTCTCCCGCGCAGCACACCGGCAGTCTCTATTACCTCGTCCCGCCGCAGACGGAGAGTGCGACCAAGGTCGCCGGAGACTGGAATTCCTGCCAGGTGACCGCATGCGGACCGCGGGTCGAGATCCAGATCAACGGAGCGGTGGTCAACAGCGTCACCCTGGACGACCCGGCCCTCAACCCGACGGGGAACATCGCCCGCCGACTCCCCGGTCAGCGTCCTCCGCTGGGACATGTGGGACTTCAGAGTTACCAGACGCGTGTCGACTTCCAGAAGATCGAGATCCACGATCTGACAACCGCCACTCCGCGCGGAGTGCGATACGTCGACGTCACGCCGGGAACGGGAGATTCCCTGCCGGCCGACTCGGTCGTCACGGTTCATTTCCGCGGCCAGTTTGCCGACGGGCGGAACTTCGTTCAAAGTCGCGACCGAGGTGAGGCCGTGACCGTCTCGCTCAAGGACGTCATCGCCGGATGGCAGGAAGGGCTTGTGGGGATGAAGGCGGGCGGCCGCCGGAAGCTGATCGTCCCACCGGAGCTGGCCTACGGAGACGCGGGATTCACGACGCTCATTCCCCCGCGAACGACACTGGTCTATGACGTCGAACTCGTGAGCTTCCAGCCCCCTGCCCCGACGACGGCAGCCGCCGCAGCGGCCCCGTCGCCCTCGCCAGTTCGGTAAATGGGGCGACCGACAGGTACGCAATGAACCGGACCATCACACCTGTGCTCTGATACGCCGGAGGCGCAAGACGCCCCGACGCCCCCCGATGGCCCCTCACAGCTGACGCCCGTCCGCCGACGGAATATGATCCGGGGAAGGTACGTAGACCCCTGGAGCTCATAATGTCGGCGTTGTCCGTCCGCTGCCCGGAATGCGGCAAGACTCTCAAGATCAAGGACGAGAGCTACCTCGGGAAGAAGGTGCGCTGCCCCGGCTGCCAGCAGACGGTCGTTCTGGTCCGGCCGCAGGAGGATGACGACGACGAGGTCGAGATCGAGCTTGTCAATCCGCTGACGCCTGTTCCGCCGTCTCGCGTCCGGCCGGGGGACGAACTTCCCGTCGGGACATCGGCTGTCTACGTGCCGACCGACTCTTCTCCCGCCCCTCCGGCCCCCCTGCCCCCATCGAGCCCTTCGCGTGGACGCCCCGCTCCGGCGGCGGCTCCGCCTGTTTCCGAAAGGGCGCCGGCCGGCGGCCTGTTC
>JAEYWB010000149.1 GCA_023429275.1 Planctomycetota bacterium | reverse complement strand
GGATGATCCTGTCGACGCGGGCTTACCAGCTCTCGTCGGAGGACGACGCGCAGAACCTTCTGGCCGATTCTCAGAACCGCCTGCTGTGGCGTTACTCCCGTCGGCCCATGGATGCCGAAGCGATTCGGGACTCGATCCTCGCCCAGAGCGGGGAGCTCGCTCGATCGATGCCGGCCGGGCATCCGTTTCCGCCGGTCGACTCATGGTCCTTTACGATTCACTACCCGTTCAAGGCGTACTACGAGTCGAAGCACCGCAGCGTCTACCAGATGGTGCAGCGCTCGGTGAAGCACCCGTACCTGTCTCTCTTCGATGGAGCCGATCCGAACGTCAGTACCGCCGAGCGTTATCTCACAACGACGCCGACGCAGGCGCTCTACCTGATGAACTCGCCGTTCGTTCACGCCCAGTCGCGGTCGTTCGCCCGGAGGATCATGTCGGCAGCGGCTGAGGACCCGGCCCGCATCCGATTCGCCATCGAGACCGTCTATGGGCGAACACCCGCTGCCGACGAGGTCGCCCGGCATCAGCAGTTCGTGGCAAAGTGCGCCGAACGGGCGGCCGCCGCCGGAAAGTCCGGAGACGAACAATCCCTGGCAGCCTGGGCCGCCTTCGCCCGCGTCCTGTGGACGAGCAACGAGTTCCTGTTCATCGAGTGAGCTCCATCCGCCGAGCCGCCCGCTGTGCGAATGACCTGGACTCCCGCCAACCATCCTCGATCCCACCCGAGATCCCATCATGAACCTCTCGCGTCGACAGATTCTCCAGCAGGCCGCTGGTGGATTCGGGAGCCTGGCCCTCGCGGCGATGCTGTCGGAAGGGGCGAACGAAGCGTCGGCTTCCCAGACCGATCCCCTGGCCGCGCGAGAGTCGCACTTCCCCGCCCGGGCGAAGAACGTGATCTTCGTCTTCTCGACGGGCGGGGCATCGCACGTCGACACCTTCGACTACAAGCCGAAGCTGTTCGCCGATCACGGCAAGACGATCACCGTCGACAACTGGCAGGGGAAGAAGGGTGAGTTTCCGCGATTCCTGAAGCGCCCGAACTGGGAGTTCCGCCCCCGGGGTGAAAGCGGAGTCTACGTCAGCGATCTGTTTCCCCATCTGTCGACCGTCATCGACGACGTCTGCATCCTGAACTCGGTGTCGGGAGACCACACCGGTCACGACAAGGCGACGATGGGGATGCATACCGGATCGTTCAACTTCGCCCGCCCGAGCATCGGGGCCTGGGTGAGCTATGGACTGGGGACCGAGAACCGCAACCTCCCCTCGTTCATGGTGCTGGCCTCCGCCGCCCCCTACGCCGGCGCCCAGACGTGGGGGAGCGATTTCCTTCCCGGGTGTCACCAGGGGACGCACGTTCTCCCGGGCAACGAACCGCTCCCGAATCTCGCCCGCGGCAGCCTGACGGACGATCTTCAGCGGGCGGAACTCGAGTACCTCGCGACTCTGAACAAGGAGCACCAGGCAAACCGCCAGGCCGATCTCGCCCTGGAGGCGCGGATCCGCTCCTTCGAGACAGCCGTCGGGATGCCGCGCGAGGCCCCCGACGCCTTCAACCTCTCAAGCGAGACCGACGAGACGCTCGATCTGTACGGCCTGAAACGGGGCGTGACGACGACCTTCGGCTGGCAGTGCCTTGTCGCCCGCCGGCTCGTCCAGCGCGGAGTCCGGTTCATCGAGCTGATCGACACCGGATCGGGATCGGCCAGCAACTGGGATTCCCATGGAGACATGGCGGCCCACGGTCCTCTCGCGCAGGCGATCGACAAGCCGCTGTCGGGGCTGTTGACCGATCTCAAACGTCAGGGGATGCTCGACTCGACGCTTGTTGTCTGGACCACCGAGTTCGGCCGCACGCCGTACAACGTCAGTGCCGACGCCAAGGGACGGGAGCATCACCACCAGGTGTTTTCGTCGTGGCTCGCGGGCGGGGGCGTAAAGGGAGGGATGACCTACGGCGAGTCAGACGACTACGGGGTGGCGGTCGGCAAGGACAAGGTGCATGTCCACGATTTCCACGCGACGATCCTGCACCTGCTGGGCCTCAACCATGAGCAGCTGACTTACCGCCACGCCGGCCGGGACTATCGCCTGACCGATGTCGATGGGAGAGTGGTCCAGGAGATCATCGCGTGATCAGCGGCGCGCCGGCCGCATCCTACTGCCCTCGCTCGCAAGTGAACTCCTTCAAACGGTGGCATCACTTTGCCAGCGAGGCGCTCACGATTTCCTCGTCGTTTCGGAGGAAGATCGACTTGTTCGCGAAGGCCGGGTGCGACCAGACGACTTTTCGTTGCTGGGCGCTGCCGGTTGGCTCGATCAGGTGGGTACGGCTGAGTTCGTGGTAGCCCTCGCGGTCGAGGCGGGCGATGATCAGGTCTCCCTGTTCGTTCGCGAGGAAGAACCGGTCGTCGTGCCGGATCAGGAAGGCATTCGCCCAGCGCTGGGACTTTCCGCCGGTCGCTTCGTAGGTCATCCAGAGGCGATCTCCGGTCCGGGCGTCGAGGCCGCGGAGTTCGCCGTAGCTGCAGACGCCGAAGACCAGGTCGCCGTCGAACCAGGGGGTCGGCATGATGGAGTGCAGGCCGTCCGTGTTCCGCTCGCTCTTCCCCTTCCGCTTCCAGATCTCGGTGACGTTGCCGCCGTCCTCCGAGAGCTTGAGGAGCCGCGCCCCGTCGTAGAAGGCGGTCAGGAAGATCTCGCCGTTCACCACGCGCGGCAGCGGCGTCGTGAGACCGAAGTTGATCTTCCACTCGTGCGTCCACAGGACTTTGCCGGTCTCGGGGTCCAGGGCGGAGAGGCCGTCGGGATGGAATGCCAGCAGGATCCGGCGACCGTTGTGTTCGATGATGATCGGGGCGCCGTAGCCGGGGCCGTGAGCGGTGAGGGAATCGACCGCCCGCCAGAGTTCGCCGCCCGTCCGCTTGTCGAAGGCGACGACGGTCGATCCCTTTCCACCGACGAAACAGATCAGCTTGTTGCCATCGACCAGCGGATGGGCTGCAAAGCCCCAGACCGGAGCGTTCTTCAGATGGAACTCCTTGAGAAACTCTTTCGACCAGACAATCGCGCCGTCGGCGGCGTTGAAGCAGAACAAATGTCCCTGAGCGCCCAATGTGTAAACCCGCTCGCCATCGATCGTCGGGGTGCAGCGCGGCCCCGCCGGATAACTGACGGTGTACGGACACGCGTATTCGTGCTTCCAGAGAATCTGCCCGTCCGCCTCATTGAGGCACAGGACCCGCTCGGTCGATTCGCCTCCCTCTTTGATCTGCCGGTCCGTGACATAGACCTTCCCCGCCGCGACCGCGGGGCCCGCGTAGCCGCCGCCGACCGGTCGTCGCCAGCGGACCTTGGGGCCTTCCGGCGAAAACGCATCGACGATCCCGCTCTCGCGCCAGACGCCGTCCCGTTTCGGTCCCATCCACTGGGGCCAGTCGTCCGCGACGGCCGATGCGGCAAATGCCAGAACAACCATCACGCCGGACAGGCTTCGCATCACGCCACCTTGCTGAGGGGGAAGCGGCCGTCTCTTGTCGCCGCCCGGGGACGGCCCCGGTTAGGGATCATACGTTCTGACCGCAGGAGGTCAGGCCGGAAAGTGTCCTGCCTCCGTCCTCGGCATGACGGACGTGGCAAACATCGCTGTGCTGACAGCGGGGTGGGACCTGCTACTGCGGCGGCGGGGCGGTCTGGACCGACCGGATGAGCGACTGCAGCATCCCGGGGACATTCGGGGCCGCCATGTGGACTCGGGCCGAGACCGCCGAACGGGGGTAGATGTTCGTGAGGAAGTCGAACGAGAACTCCGTCGCCGAATGCCGGATCAGCACGGCGTTCGCGTATCGACCGGCGAGGATCGAGTCCGCAATCCGCAGGTCGCTGTAGATGTCGTCAATCGACGGGACCGACCCGCCGGGCGGGGCGGGCGAGTTCTCGGGATGCAGGGACTCGCTGATCCCCGGGATCGGTCCTCCGGAGATCCCCAGGTCCTTCGCGACGGGGAGTTCTCCCGTCGGGCGGAAGCGAGGCATCAAGGGCGGCCCGAACCGCTCCTCGTAGTTCCGGAGGTTGTCCTGCAGCGCCAGGACGAACTGCCTGGCGACCGGGATCGGGAGGACGACGCGGGCCACGACGCGATGCGGCTCCCCGAGCCGGAGCAGGAAGTCGAGAACGATCTCGAACGTCCCTGTGAGGATCAGCACGCCGTTCGAGAACACCCCGGCGCCGATCTCCTCCGGAACCCGGGCACTGACGTTCGAGTGCCGCACCTGACCCTGGACAGGCTCTCCGTCGGGTTCCCTTTCGGGTTCCCTTTCGGGATCTCTTCCGGGATTGTCGTCGGGTCCGTTCTCTGGGGAGTTCGTCATCGGTCATCCTTACTCCGGCGTGGCGAGGGGGCTGCCCCCGGTCCACGTCGTCCGCCTGCAATCAGCCCCTGGCGTCACCCTCGGGGGAGCTCAGCCGCTTCCGGAAGTCGGTTTCGACCTTGCCGAAGGCCTTCTCGTGGCGCTGGACGGTCTCGTTCAGGAGGGCCGCAAGCCGTTTCGCCCAGTAGAAGTTGAGGATGACCCGGTTCGAAACCTTGAACTTCTGAACCTGGGCGAGCGGATTGGGGTTCAGGGCGAGGTCGAGAATCACTTCTTCCGGGGTGATCGACACCCGGCACCAGTTGGCGTACTGCGCGTCGACCTGGGAGTCATCGACCTCGATCCGGACCGTGTTCTCCTGCGAGGCGGGATTGGGTCCGGGGGCTTGCGGCGTGCTCATGAGCGGGAAATCCTTCCAGACTGGATTGAGAGAAGAGACGGATCGGTCCCTCGACCGGGCCAACTGAGCAGGTGATATCAGCGGGACGACGCGAACACAAACCGGAATGGCTCAACCGGCGGGCCCCGGCTCGCTGCCTGCTTCAAACCGGCAGTCATTGCAGGGTGTCTTTCTCTCCGGTCGCCGGGGTAACATCGGTCTCTCGTACGCGGGAACGAGCCATGTCTTCAGAGCCTCGAATGGACAACAACGGCGGGAATGCTCCGCCCGACCGGCTCTCAAGGGCCGAGGCGGAAATCCTGTCCCTCAGGGCAAGCCTGGAACAACGGACGGCCGAACTGGCGACTCTGGCGGAAACGCTCCGCTGCGAAACCGAAGAGCGTCGCCGGGCCGAAGCGGTCCTGCGGCGGGGCGAGGAGCGGTATCGCTCGCTCGTCGAAGCGGTGACGGCGGTCGTCTGGAACACCCCCGCCTCGGGTGAGTTCGAGACCCCCCAGCCCGGCTGGAGCGCGTTCACCGGCCAGGACTTCGACGAGCTCAAGGGGTGGGGGTGGCTCGATGCGGTCCACCCGGAGGACCGCCAGAACACCGCGCGGATCTGGTCCGCGGCGGTCGCGAGCCGGTCGCTGTACCAGGTCGAGCATCGGCTGCGGCGGCATGACGGCGTCTATCGCCACATGATGGTCCGGGCGGTTCCGATCCTCGACGAGGTGGGCGCTATCCGCGAATGGGTCGGCATTCACACCGACATCGACGATCTCAAGCGGGCGGAAGCCGCCGAGCGCGAGGGGAAGGAGGCGGCCGAGGCGGCCAATCGGGCCAAGAGCGAGTTCCTGGCGAATATGAGCCATGAGATCCGCACGCCGATGAACGGCGTCATCGGCATGACCGAGCTCGCCCTGGGGACGGAGCTGACCGCCGAACAGCGGGAGTACCTCGAACTGGTCAAGTCGTCGGCCGACTACCTGCTCGCGGTCATCAACGACATTCTCGACTTCTCGAAGATCGAGGCGGGGAAGCTCGACCTCGATCCGGTCGATTTTCCGCTCCGCGATCACCTCGATGAGACGATCGCCACCCTGTCGCTGCGGGCTCACGCGAAGGGACTCGAGCTTGCCTGTCACGTGCTCGACGATGTGCCGGATGCCCTCGTCGGCGATGGAGGGCGGCTGCGGCAGGTCCTGGTGAATCTCATCGGCAACGCGATCAAGTTCACGAGCGAGGGCGAAGTGGCGGTGCGGGTGGAACGGGAATCCCAGGACGATTCGTCGGTCGGCCTCCGCTTCTCGGTGCGGGATACCGGGATCGGCATTCCCCGCGAGAAGCTCGGGCTGCTGTTTCAGGCGTTCTCGCAGGTCGACGCTTCGACGACGCGGAAGTATGGCGGAACCGGCCTCGGTCTCGCGATTTCGCTGCAGCTGGTCAAGCTCATGGGAGGCCGGATGTGGGTCGAGAGCGAGCCGGGGCGGGGGAGCACGTTTCACTTCACGGTCCGGCTCGGCCTGTCGACCTCGGCGGACGTTCCCGGCATCCCCGCCGACCTGGCCTGCCTGAGCGGGCTTTCCGTGCTGGTGGTGGACGACAACGCGACGAACCGCCGCATCCTGCGGGATATGCTGCGACACTGGGGGGCGGTGCCGGTCCTCGCCGAGAGCGGCCGCGACGCCCTGGTCGCCCTGCAATCCGCGGCCCATTCGGGCGAGCCGTTCTCGCTCGTCCTCCTGGACCACATGATGCCCGGGATGGATGGCTTCATGCTGGCCGCGGAGATCGCTCAGCATCCGGGCCTTGCCAGCTCAGCGCTCATGATGCTCTCGTCGGCCGACCGTCGCGAGAGTATCGCCCGCTGCCGGGAGGCGGGCATCAAGTCGTACCTGACGAAGCCGATCAAGCGCTCCGAGCTTCAGGCCGCGCTGCTCGCCGCCCTGGGCACTCAGTCCGGCCAGGAGAAGCAGGAATCGAACGGCACACGCCGCGTGAGCGCCGCCGGAACGGCTGGATTGCGGGTGCTTCTGACGGAGGACAATGCGGTCAACCAGAGGCTGGCGGTCCGGCTCCTCGAGAAACGGGGGCACTCTGTCGTCGTGGCGGGGAACGGCCGCGAGGCGCTCGATGTTCTCTCCCGCGAGGTGGTCGATGTCGTCCTGATGGACGTGCAGATGCCGGAGATGGACGGCTTCGAGACGACGCGCCTCATTCGCGAGCGAGAGCGGACAACGGGCGACCACCTGCCGATCGTCGCCATGACGGCTCATGCGATGAAGGGGGATCGGGAGCGTTGTCTCCAGGAAGGGATGGACGGTTACATCTCCAAGCCGCTGCGACCGAATGAACTGTTTGAATCGATCGAGAGCCTGGTCGCCATCAGCCGGGACAGGGCTCCGTGCTCCTCCGCCCCGACCACCTTCAACGAGACGATGGCTCTGAAAAGCGTGTGCGGGGACCGTGAGCTGCTCAACGAGGTGATCGACATCTTCCTGGAGGAATGCCCGCGCCTCACGGCCGCCCTCGGGACAGCCATTGCGAGCGGGGACGCCGCTGCGGCGCAGCGGGCTGCCCACACGCTCAAGGGATGCCTCTCGACACTGGGAGCGACCGACGCGAGTTCTCTCGCCCAGCAGATGGAAACGCTCGCCCGCGGGGGGGATTCCGCTCTCGGAACGGCGCACACAGCTCTGCTGGCGAGCCTGTCCCGTTTCCTGCCCGCCCTGCGAGAGTTTCGTCGCGCCTGATGGCGAGGGAGTCAGGAACGGAATCCCGCTGTATGATCGCGGCGGACACCGTCCCGGTCTCGCTTTGAAACCCTCTCTCCCATTTTGACCCATGGAACGACGAACCTTCCTGCGTGAGACTCTTTCCATCACGGCCGCGGCCTCGGCGATTTCGCTCGGCCGGAAAAGCGATGCGGCGGAGGAGAAGGGGACTCCCGCGTCCGCAGCTTCGGTCCTGCGGGGACTTCCAGTCCTGACCGGGCCGGCGGGAGATTCCCTTGCGATCCTGCAGGCCTTGAGCGGCCCGGCGACCGGGTTCGTCGAACTGAAACGGACCGGACAGGCGTGGCAGCGGATCGATGCCGAGACGGGAGGCCTGCTGCCGTACGATCGGTTCGTCCTCAAGTTCCGGCTCCCGCCGCTCGAGCCGGGCGAGGAGGTCGCCTACCGCGTCACCGCCGTCCCGATCGACTTCCAGAATGCCTACAAGATCTTCCGCGGCGAACCTGTCGTTTCCCCCGAACTGAGCTTTCGCGTCCTGAACGGGGCTGCTCCGGAGACGCGGTTCGTCGTCTGGAACGATACCCACGAGAACCTCGAGACGATCACGGCGCTGCAGCGCGAGACGCAGAAGATCGCGCCCGACTTCCTTCTGTGGAACGGCGACCAGACGAACGACGTCTACAGCGAGGAGAAGATGGCCAACCAGTACCTCTCGCCGGGGGGCCTGGAGGGCGCGGCCCGCTGGCCGATGGCGTATGCCCGGGGCAACCACGACGTCCGCGGTCCGGCCGCCCGCTCGCTCTCACGTTTCACCGGGACGCCGCACGACCGGTTCTACTACGCGTTCCGGAGCGGTCCGCTCGCCGCACTGGTCCTCGACACGGGCGAGGACAAGCCGGACGACCACCCGGTGTTCGGCGGCCTCGCTGGATTCGACGCGATGCGTCAGCGGCAGGCGGAATGGCTCGCCCGGGTGACGAAAGAGACCTGGTTCGCCTCGGCCGAGCACAAGGTCCTGTTCTGCCATATTCCGCTGTGGTGGACGACCGAGGAACAGCGGGGGGCCTGGACCTTCAGCAAGGTCTGCCGCGACGCGTGGCTGGAGACGCTCCGGGCGAGCGGCGTGAAGCTCGTCGTCTCGGGCCACACGCACGACCACAAGTGGCTCCCCGCGGGCGGGGCCCGTCCGATCTCGCAGCTCATCGGCGGAGGCCCGAAGCCGACCGCCGCAACGATCATCGAGGGTCACGCGACGCGCAAGTCGCTCTCGCTCACGATGCGGTCCCTCGACGGCAAGATCCTGCAGACCGTCGAGCTGTGAGGCCGCGGGAGAAGCTGGCCAGCCGCCGAGAGGGGAGGAGCGCGCTGAGCCCGTGCCGGGGGACGGCACGGGCTGTTTACCGACATCTCTGACACCTCCCTGACCCCGGTGGCAGAAAATCGATACCAGGAAGGTCGTGCCGCTCAGCCCTTGAGCGCCTCGGGGCCGAGGCGGTGGCAAAAGTCTCCGAACGACTCGCTCCCCTGTCGCTGAACCTTGTAGCGGGCGAACAGCGGGCTCAGCTTCGGGGCGAGGGCTTCCTGCGGGACCATGTCCTCGTAGAGGAAGGCGAGCCGGGTCCCCTGGGCATTCCCGCCGAGGTACAGTGAGTACTTG
>JAEYWB010000140.1 GCA_023429275.1 Planctomycetota bacterium | reverse complement strand
CGTTTCACGGGGGGCGACTTTCTGCCGTCCCTGGCGGGACTGGCTGGCCTCGTTGTCGACACTCGGCGCTCGCGCGACATTCGAATTGGGCTCATCCGGGCGTGAGCCTCGGCATCACGGGGCCGCTGGCGTCTCCCCTTCCGGCAGCCGTTCGAAGATCATGAGGTGCTGCCGCGGAAGGCGGTCGTCGTTCTTGACGAACTTGAGCCGCATCTCCGGCAGGAGCGCCTCGCGCTTCACCTGCTCGGCCGACATCTTGTGGACCTCCTTGATCGGGACACGCGGGTCTTCCTTGCGGTACTCGACGAAGGCGACCCGGCCGCCCGGCTTGAGAGAGGCGGCGAGCTCCTTGAGCACTTCGTAAGGGAACTCGAGCTCGTGGTAGACGTCGACCATGATGGCGAGGTCGATGGTGGCCGGCTTGAGCTTGATCGATGTCCGGGTGCAGCGGATCAGCTCGACGTTGTCGACCTTCTGCATCTTGCACTTCGCGGCGATCGCGTCGAGCATCTCCTGCTGGATGTCGAGAGCGAGGATCTTCCCGGTCTTTCCGACCTTCGGGGCCATCAGCATCGTGATGACCCCGGAGCCCGCCCCGACGTCAGCGACGATCATCCCCTCTTTGAGTTCGAGGGCGTCGACGAGCAGGGAGATCTGTTCTTCCGCCTCCCGCTCCGGCCGCTCGAGCCAGAACAGCCCCTGATGGCTCATGACGTGGGCGATCTCGCGCCCGAGGTAGAACTTCCCGATGCCGTTCGGATCGTGCTCCTTCTTCCGCTCGTACCGCTTCGAGTTGACCTCGGCCGCTTCGGGCTTTTCTTCCCCCCGGACCGACGGGCTCACACCGAGGAGCCCGCACCACAGGATCGCGCAGACGACTGCTCGCAACATCAGGTCACCCGGTCGGGCCGCAAGGAGGAAGGTCAGGCAAGACAGCGTTAAGAATGGCCGGGCCGGACTCGATCCTCAACCCTCGCGAGATCGACTCCGCGCGGAGTGGTCGTGTGGACGACGATTCCCCCGGCCGCGATCAGGACGCACGGACGAGCCGAGGAGCGCCATCAACTCGCGGGGACGGAGACATCGACCTTGAGGATCGTTTCCCGGCAATTCTGATCGCGGTCCTCCGCCCGGGGGCGGCCTCCGTCCGTTCTGATGAAGACTTCGCTCAGAAGAGCCTCCTGTTCTTCGGGCCCGCCGCGGATCTCGAATCCGTATCCGCGATCACCGTTCCCGTACTGATAGACGATGTCAGCCAGTTCAAACTCGCGAGAGAAATCGGCCCTCGTTTTTCCGACCAGTTCGCCGGGATCCCTGGAGCGAAACATCTCGTCAAACAGCGTTCGCTGCTCGCCCTTTTCGCCCGGTGTCCGGCTCAGGGGCGTCCTGGACAGGAGTTCCTTCTTCTGACTGCACCCCGCCAGGAGCAGAATCAGCGTTACAAGCGCCCCCCGGCCCATCAGTCTCCTCCGGAATGGCCCCGGTGGGATTCCGCCAGAGGCCTACGCTTCCTGCCTCACGCGCGTTGGCGCGTTCGGGAATCCTGATCAGGGTGATGGAGCGGCTGAACTTCCGGCCCCGATGGAGGTTACCTCGGTTTCCCGCCTCCGAAATCGCGCGAGAAACGAACTTGGCAGGCCCTCCGAAACGACTTATACTCCGCCCCGCCTTGCCTGGTAGTGTAACGGTTAGCACGAGTGATTCTGAATCACTTAGTCGGGGTTCGAATCCCTGCCGGGCAACTTCAACGTCGTCGGAACTCCCGCCAAACACGGGAGTTTTGTCGTTTCCAGGGTGATGCGCGGCGTCAATCCCCCCGGCGGCCTCTGCTCCTCTCACACATCCTTGGTGAGTTCGGCCACCAGCGGCCCCAGGTCTCGAGTGGCCTGGCCGCGCGTCAGGACGTGATCGGCCCCGGCGGCGCGGGCGGACTCGAGCAGGTCGACTTTCACATGCGGCCCAAACGCCACGACGGATCGTCCGGCTCCCTTGAAGCCGGTGATCCCTTCGATCGCCCCCGCGGTCTCCAGGTCGATCACCACGACGGGGGGCGCCGCGCTGAAGTCGGTCGGGACCGCCAGCACCGCCTGAACGTCGACGCCGGCGCTCCGGATGGCCGACGCGAACTGCGACGATGAGAACAGATCGCTGCTGATGAAAAGACAGGACACGTCGGGACTTTCGCGAACACCGGGGCGGGTCAGGATGCGGGGAGGAACGTGCGAACGGCAATGCTCCCCACGTTTAATTCACCAAGGTTCACCGGGAGGGCCTCGGCCTCTTCAAACGCCTGGAGATCCTTGTACTCTCCCGCGACCTGATCGGGCACTCGATAGCGTTCGATGCGCCGGCTGAGCAAGTCGACGATCCAGTACTCCGGGACACCAGCGCGGGCGTAGATCATCGCTTTTCTGCGGTCGCGAAGAAGCGACGTGTCGGCGATCTCAATCACCAGTGCGGTTTCGTTGCCATACGGATGCCGCGTGGCGTAGCGATCATCAGCATCGGGGACGATCGCCAGGTCCGGTTCCGGTTCACTGTCGTCCGTCTCGATCGGAAGCCGGACACGCAGTCCCCATTCCGCAGGGAGCATGCGAATGAGGATCTTCGTGGCCAGCTGAACGACGCGGGCGTGGGAAGGATCCTGCGTCATCTTCTCGACGATCCATCCTTCGAGGAGCTCGACCCGATCGTCTTCATTCAGGATGTCGGCCTGCCGGAGTTTTCGGAACTCCTCGACAGTCCACCTCCGGGGCGGAAAAGCCAGAGAGAGCTGCGCGACATCGGATTCCGCGTGACTCGTGACGGCCGACGGCATCGTAAGGTCCTCGTCGAAGACGGCCTACTTCCCCGGCGGAAGCGGAGGAGGAGCCGGGGCGAAATACGTTCCCAGCTGAGGGACCTGTCCGGCGGCGGTCCAGCCCGCCAGCGAGGGATTCCACACGAGCGTCTGCTGCGTCACCTGCCCCGCCTGGATTCCCTGGACCACCTGCTCGATTCCATATGGCCCCTGCGTCTGGCCGTTCACGGCGACGTGCCAGACCGCCGCGGGGGGCGGAGGCGGGGGAGCCATCATTCCGCCGCCCGCTGCCTGTCCCATGCGGTTCGCCATCGCGAGGCCGACCCCCATGCCGAGGCCCTCGGCCGCGCCTCCGCCGGCGGGGTTCTGGGCGGCCTCGAGAATCGCTTTCCCCATCTGGAACTGCTGGTACTTCCCGACGTCTCCGACGACGCCCATGCTCGTGCGGGTGTCGAGGGCTTTCTCGACTTCTTCGGGGAACGAGACGTTGACGATGTTGAGCAGCGGAACGTCGAGGCCGTACTCGTCGTCGATCCGTTCATTGGTCGCCTTGCGGAGCTGCTCGCCCAGCTCGCGGTAGTTCGCCGAGAGGTCGAGGGCGCTGATCTTCGACTTGGCGACGAGGTCGGCAAAGGCCGAGCTGATGATCGACCGCATCAGCTCGTTGATCTCGTCGACCTGGAAGCTGCCATCGGTCCCGATCAGTTCCTTCAGCAGGACCTTGG
>JAEYWB010000288.1 GCA_023429275.1 Planctomycetota bacterium | reverse complement strand
CCGCGGTTCGGCATCCTGCGGACGAGCGAGTTCCTGATGAAGGATGCCTACAGCTTCGGGGCGAACCTCGAGGACCTGAACACCGCCTACGATGCGATGTACAAGGCGTACTGCCGGATCTTCAGCCGCTGCGGCGCGAAGTACCTGCCGGTCGAGGCGGAGAGCGGCCCGATCGGCGGCGATGCTTCGCACGAGTTCATGGCCCCGGCCAACAACGGCGAAGACAAGATCGTCTACTGCGAAGCCTCAGGCTACGCGGCCAACCTCGAACGGGCCGAGACCGGCCGCAAGCCGCAGCCGATCACGACTCCCGCCGGCGCGGCCGCGATGGCGAAGGTCTCGACGCCAAACGTCGGCAGCATCGAGCAGGTTTCGAAACTGCTGAAGTGCTCGCCGACGCAGATGCTCAAGACGCTGATCTACGTCGCCGACGACAAGCCGGTCGCGGTCCTGCTTCGAGGTGACCACGAGGCGAACGAGGGGAAGATCCGCCGGGCCCTCAAGGCAACGAAGCTCGAACTCGCGAGCCCCGAGGTCATCCAGAAGGTCACCGGAGCTCCGGTCGGATTCGCGGGGCCGGTGGGGATCAAGTGCCCGGTCATTGCCGACCACGACGTTCCGGTGGTGAAAGACGCCGTCACCGGCGCGAACGAGGCGGACGCTCACCTGACCGGTGTCAACGTCGGCCGCGACTACCAGCTCGAGACGACCTACGACCTGCGGAACGCAGTGGAAGGGGACCCTTGCCCGAAGAGCGGCCAGCCCCTCAAGTTCGTGCACGGCATCGAGATCGGCCACGTCTTCAAGCTCGGAACGAAGTACAGCGTCTCGCTGGGAGCGACGTTCCTCGACGAGAAGGAGCAGCGGCACCCGATCATCATGGGCTGCTACGGAATCGGCGTGAATCGCATCCTCGCGGCCCTCGCCGAGACGAAGCACGACGAGAACGGCCTGATCTGGCCGATCACGATCGCCCCCTACGAGGTCGTGGTCTGTCCGCTCAACGTCACCGAGCCGGCGACGATGGAGATGGCCGAGCGGTACTACAACGAGCTCAAAGCCGCCGGCGTCGACGTCCTGCTGGACGACCGGGACGTCCGCCCGGGGGTCAAGTTCAAGGACGCCGACCTGATCGGCTTCCCGTTGCGGGTCGTCATCGGCGGCAAGGGGCTCGCCGCGGGTGAGATCGAGCTCAAGTGGCGGGACGAGCCAGCGGCGACCAAGGTGAAGGTCGACGACGGAGTGAAGTCGATCGCGGAGCAGGTCGAAGGCCGGCGGGCAGCGCTCGTCACTCCTTGAGCCCCCTGGGCTGGCAGTCGGTTCAGCCGGGCGAGATGTGACGGCTCGCCCGGCCTCGCCCGCGCATCTCCCCGAAATCCTCCGTCCGTCAATTTCCGAAGAAACCTAGCTGTCGTCGCTGCGCACGGGCTGCTGGTGGAATGCTCAACTCATTTGAGGGGTTGAGGTTGCGGAGAACATTCAGTTCTGCGGTCTCGATGCTGCGAGCGTCGCAAGAAACCATCTGCCCCGGCTGAATGACTCGTCCCGCGAAGTTTTGTGAATTAGACTTCTCAACGGTACCCGGCATGCCCCATGCTCACAGAGTGTTAGGGAACCACACTCTCATCGGGCCGGCGGATTGTCCTGCGCTCATCGGCTGTGACAACACCTGACATAGGAAGACAATGAATCGACAGGTGGCGACCCTCGATCCGCTCGACCTCGCAGCTTTTGCGGATGCGACGCCGATGTTGGGTGTTGAGGAGATTCGGGCAATTAACCCTCAGCGCTTCGAGATGGAGCAGCTGGGCGGAGTCTGCATGGTCGACGAGGACCGCCTGCTCGCAGTTGGCTACAAGGACCTCGGGGCTGATGGTTTCTGGTGCGATCCTGCCGCTTCCGGGAGCATGCCGACCGTGGTTTCGGTCGAGGTGGCCGCCCAACTCGCCGTATTTTACCTGAAGTGGTCAAGGCTCCTGGACACCGACTCCGACCTTGGCATTGGTAGCCTGAGCCGGCTGCAGATGTTCGCCCCGATCCGGCCTCCCTGCCGGCTCGTTGTCGCGGTTCGGGTCATCGACCTGAATGCACCCGATTCGGCCCGGCTCGAGTTTCAGGCGGTGGCGAACGGGGAAGCGGTTTATTCCGGGGACATGCTCTGCATCTCCCTTCGGAACCGGGGCTCCCAGAACAACGGCTGCCCGGCCAAGGTCGAGTACGCGAACTCAGGAGCCCTCGTCGGCGCGGCCTGCCGGTCGGACTCGACGAAGGTGTATGCGCCGGCCCGCATCGAGCTGTAACGAGGGCGCCGACCGCCTTGGGCTGGCGGGCGCATTCTGCGACATCCCTGTAACGGGGCCGTGACGGTATCATCCCTCCATGAGCCAGTCCCCGCACCTTTCGGAGTTTCTCGTCATCTCCCGCGGCCAGTGGGATCCGGGGCTGCCCCCGGAGGAGATCCAGACGGCGATCGACCAGTTCTACGTCTGGCTCGCCGGAAACATCGACGAAGGGAAGATGCGGACCGGCTCACGGCTCGGCCACGAAGGGAAAACGGTTTCCCGCGGCGGCGTGACGGACGGTCCGTTCGGGGAGTCCAAGGAGGTGATCGGCGGCTACTGGTACATCCTCGCCGAGAACCTCGACGCGGCGGCCGCGATTGCCCAGGGGAACCCCTGCCTGCGGCGTGGACTGTTCTACGAGATCCGCCCGACTGATCCC
>JAEYWB010000287.1 GCA_023429275.1 Planctomycetota bacterium | reverse complement strand
GAACCGTTGTGTTCTTCGTCATTCAGGGATCGCGGCTCGTCTGGTTCGCTCGTCGACTGAAACGGGCCGCCTATCGCTCGGCGACCCTCGAGGCCGACATGCAGGATGTCCTCGAGACGCTCGACGGGACGGGAAAGCCCCGCGCCCCGCGGGTCCTCATGGTCAACGGTGTCGTCTCGCCGATGCTCTGGGGAGTCGGGCGCTGGGCGACCATCCTCTTCCCTGCCGAACTGCACCAGCAGCTCCGTCCCGAGGCCCGGCAGACGCTGCTGCTGCATGAGCTGGCGCACTATCACCGGGGGGACAGCTGGGTTCGAGTCCTCGAATTCGCGAACGTCATCCTCTTCTGGTGGCACCCGGTCGCGTGGTGGTCGCGGCGGGAGATCGAGTCCTCGGAGGAGGAATGTTGCGATCAATGGGTCATGGAGCGAACCGCCTCCTCTCCCCGGTGCTACGCCGAAGCCCTGCTCGACACGATCGATTTCCTGTGCGAACGGCATCCCCTCGCTCCGCCGGTTTCGAGCGGGCTGGGGAATCCCCGTGAGCTCCGCAGCCGGCTCGTCAAGATCATGCGCGGTCCGGGTGAAGCGACCATCACGGTGGCGGGACGAGTGCTCCTTGGGCTGGTCCTGGTCGGACTTCCTCTCCAGCCGCAGGCTCTCGCTTCGTTCGGCGGCTCGTTCCGCGACGCTCTCCTGACCGGTTCCGGCGAGCCGGCCTCCCGTCGCGACAGCCCGCCCCTCTCGACCGCCCCGATGACCGCGGAGTCGGCACGTCCTTCGACGAGTTCCTCGGCGGCGATGTCTCTTCTGGTTCCCTCGAAGCGTGCGGGGGCGCAGGAATGGGCGGTGTCGCGATCCGGCGATGGCCGGTTTGAGATCCGTGCCCGCACGGGAAAGCGAGCCGATCTCGTAGACCACAAGCAGCAACGGACGGTCCCGCTCACGGACTGGAATGTCGCCTCGACCGTCTTTCTCCCCGGTCGCAACGAGTTCGTGACCGGCGGCTTCGATCGGCAGCTCCGACTGTGGGACGCCGAAGCCGGGGCGATCCGGGCGACGTTCTCGGAGTTTTCCGAAGCGGTGGTGTCGGTCGCCGTCACGGCGGATGGAAGCCAGATCGCGGCCGGAGCCCGTAGCGGGGAGGTCGACGTCTATTCGACGGCCGACCTGAGCAACGAGGGGTCCTGGAAGTTTGACGTTCCGGTCAACAGCGTTCGCTTCTCCGCAACCGTCAACCGGCTTCTCGTCAGCCTCGGCGGCTGGCGTTCCGAGAGCGCCGGCGAACTGGCCGTGATCGACCTGGCGAGCGGCAACATCGCCAGCCGCGTCCGGCTCGAGCGTCCGGTCGGGATCGCGGAGTTCTCGGCCGATCCGGAGATCGCGGCGACGGGGGGCTGGGACGGTCGGATCGAGTTTGTCCGGCTCGACAATGGCCAGTCGGTCGCCAGTGTGACGCGTTCGAAGGACATCGTCTCCGCCGGAGCCTTTTCGCAGGACACGGCGGTCTTCCCGGGGATCGAGATTGACGAGGCGAGGCTCGAGGCCGCTCGTGTGGCCCTGGGCCGCATCCAGGGATTGTTCGGCCCGGGCATCGAAGAAGCCGCGCCGGTTGCACTTCCTCCCTTAGGCCCGGCCGCTCGATAGGGGCCCGGGGGCGTCCCGGTCATCCCGACATCGGCGACTGGAGTCGAACACCCGACGGTGCCCGGTCGCCCGCGGTCGCCTGCTTCGTGAAAGGACGGGTCTCACCGATGTTCGTTCAGGCGTTGCTCCTCACTCTCAGCCTGGCACAGGGGCCTGCCGCAGGAGACCTGCCTCCCGCGCGGACCGGCCCGCTCCCTTCGGTGACCGGTGAATCCGGTCAGGGCGATGAGTCGGCTGAAGGGGGCCGCCGCCGGGAGCTCCGTGCGAAGCTTGAAGCCTCGATCGGGTGGAACCAGTTCTCGATGACTGCGGATGCGGACACTCCGGTTCAGGCCGTTCAGGTCCATCGATGGACAAACGACGATCGCGACCCGCAGGGGGAAGCGATCGGAGTGCTGTGGATCTGCCGGGGGGAGCCGGTCGCGGTCGCCTCGATTTTCCCCTGGAACAGCCGGCTGATTCACGAGCTGGAGTCTCTTTCGCGACAGACTTTCGTCTGCCGCCGTGAAGGAGAGGTCGTCTGGGAACCCCGGGAAGGTGTTGCTTATCGGCGCGTGCCGGGGGCCGAGCCGCCTGGAAATTCACCCGCGGCGCGACTGCGACAGATGAAGGGGATCGCCGACCGCTTCACCGTCACGATGCTCGGCTGGAATGGTGACGACAGTGACCGGGAACAGCTTCGCCGGCTCGTGAAAGAGCTCTACCGGTACAAGCCGGAGTCTCCGCAGACAATCGACGGCGCGGTGTTCGCCTTCGTCAAGGGGACCGATCCTGAGGTGCTCCTCGCCGTCGAGGCGGTCGCCGGGAAGAGCGGTCCCGAGTGGCAGTACGCTTTCATCCGGCAGACCTCCGGGGGTGTCGAAGCACGTCTCGGCGACGAGGTCCTCTGGACGCAGCCGAAACATGTCGCCCGCAGGGACCCGACCAAACCGTTTATCTCCTTGGCAGGCTCGCTGGACACCCCGGCGCCAAAGGAGACGGAGATGCCATGAAGCGAGCCGTCATTCTGGTCCTGTTGCTCTCCGTAAGTGTCGCTGCGATGGCTCTCTTTCGAGTCGCCGAAGGGGCGGACGTCGGGGTGCCCGACAGAGAGTCGGCCCCGGCGGAAGCCGCTGCCGGAACAAGGCGGGCTCTCATCATCTGCGGGCATCCGGGAGACGACGAGCATCGCAAGCCATTCGCCGAGACCGTCACGAAGCTGAGAGAGGGGTTGATGACGGCCGTCGGAATCCCCGCCGAGAGGATCTCGGTCTATTTCGGCGTCGATCCGGAGACCGACGACAAGTCGCTGCTGACGATCCCGAACTCGGGGCCGGCAAGGCGTGAGGCGATTGTCGCCGCGGTCGAAGCGATTCGCGGTGAGATCCGGTCCGAGGACTCACTCTGGGTCATCGTGATGGGGCACGGACACTACGACGGCCGGCGGTCATGGATCAACCTTCCGGGACCGGACATGCATCAGGACGAGTTCGGCCGGCTGTTCAAGGAGCTCTCGTGCCGCGAGCAGGTGTTCATCATCGCGACGCCGGCAAGCGGATACTACCTGAAGCCCCTCTCGGCGACCGGGCGGGCGGTCATCACGGCGACCGAGGCGGATCTCGAGGTCAATGAGACCCTGTTTGCCGAAGCGCTCGCCAGCGAGCTGAACCCGACCGCCGACAAGCCGCTCGCGGATGCCGACGAGGACGGGACGCTGTCGCTCCTTGATCTGTACATCGCCACGGTCCGGGGAGTTCATCAGATGTACGTCTCGGAGAGCCTCCTCAGCACGGAGCACGCTCTGCTCGAGGACAACGG
>JAEYWB010000028.1 GCA_023429275.1 Planctomycetota bacterium | reverse complement strand
GAGCCAGGCCGCGGCCCGTTCCCGGCGTCGCTCGGCGATGGAAGAATGCCCCAGCGACCAGCCCCCGAGGAGGAGGGAACCGACGCACAACCAGGTGGTTCCCGAGAAAGCGAGCGCGGAGGGCCATCCGAATCGAGATCGTCTGCTGCGGCCCGCTTCCGGCATGATCGGGTCCCCTTCCGGGTCCGGCACTCCATCTTCCGTCATGCTACCGCGGCACGATCCCTCGGGGAACTTCCCCAGCCGGGACCGGCGGCGTAGACTCGTCCGGATTCAGGTCACACCAGGATCGTGCCGGAGAAGCGTTCTTCCCCGGACCGACATGGAGAGTGCGACATGCTGGTGATCACACGGCGTGTGGACGAGGCGGTACAGATCGGAGACGACATCGCCGTCCAGATCGTGGAAGTCGATGGATCGAAGATCCGACTCGGGATCGTCGCTCCCGGCGATGTTTCCATCCGGCGGATCGAGATCGAGACGTGCGACGATTGCAGTCCGGTCCAGCTGATCGCCCGCCGCGAGGCTCCACCGGCGGAATGAATCGGTCCCGCAAGACCCGTTGAGGCCGGGCCAGGCTGGAGCGACAGCGGCTTTCGGACAACGCCGCGGCCAGCGGTGGCCCGTCCGCCTGGCGAGTCCGCGATTTCGAGCCCACCGGCGGGCGCGCAAAAAACTCCCCGGACGGGATCCGGGGAGTCGTGACTTGCGGCAGACGACGCTGACCTGGCGGAAGCTCTTAGAGCATTTCCTTCAGCTTCTTGAGAGCGCGAACCTTGACGACCTTGCGGGCCGGCTTGGCGGCGATCGTGATCGTTTCGCCCGTCTTCGGGTTGCGGCCCTGCTTGGCCGGGGTGGCCTTCTTCTCGACCCGGACGATCTTCATCAGGCCAGGAACGACGAACGTGCCCGAGCCCTTCTTGGCGAGAGCCTGGCCGATCAGCCCCTCGAGGCCGTCGAGGACCGAAGTAACGGCCTTCTTCTCGAGGCCCGTCGATTCGGCGATCGACGCGACGATTTCACTCTTGGACATCGGCTTCTCAGATCCCTTGGCCATCGTGGCTCCTTTCAAATGGAACGGCGTTTCAGGAAGGTGCGACTCACTCGCGCGGTCAGTAGAACGCTGGGATTTCTCATTGTCAATTCACTGCAAACGCGTTTCGCTTGGAAAAATGCAGGAAACCAGACACATGAGCGCGCGAAGGTCCGGAAAAATGCAGGGTCCGGGCAATCGGGGAGCCCTCCCGCACGGTCTTTTCCTGCCTCAACGGGGCGTTTCATCGGTCAGCAGACAGCCCGCGAGCCGCGCGAACGCGGGAAGCTCCTTCGACAGGATCGACGAGGGGATGTCGTAGTGATCTCCCCCTTCGATCTCGACGTACTTCTTCGCGAGACCGCTTGCCGAGGCGGCTGGCATCGCCGCGAAGAGTTCCCTCCCGATCCCGACCGGGACGATCGTGTCGGCCGTGCCGTGGAACTGCAGGAGCGGGCACGTGACATCCGCGATCCGCTCACTCGAGAGGAACGAATCGATCAGGATCGGACGGACCGGAACGTATGGGTAGAGGTACTGAGCCATCCGGCGGATCGATGAGAATGTCGAGCTGACGACCAGGCCGGCCGGAGGCTGGCCGTCGAGACAGGTCGACTGGGCCACAGCGACCGCGACCCCGCCGCCGAGCGACTCGCCGAACAGCACCAGGCGGTCGGCCGGGATCCCAAGTGTCGTGCGGGCGTAGTCCCAGATGGCGCGACCGTCTTTCACCAGGTCGTGCTCGGTGGGAGATCCCGGGTTCACTCCGTAGCCGCGATGGTCGACGTAGAGCACATGAAAGCCGAGCTGCGTGAACGGACGCAGCACTCCGGCGTTCCGGAGGCGGTTTCCGGCGTTTCCCTGGAAGTAGATGATCAGCGGCTTCTTCGACGCCTGCAGGGCGGGAACGATGTCGTCCCTGGACGAAGCAGGACGGTCGAGCGTCAGCCATCCCTGCAGCGGTGTCCCGTCGTGCCCGGGGACGGTCACCCCGGCGACCTGGAACTGCGGGAAGCCGGCGTCCTCTTCACTGATCGACGCCTCCCGATGCGGGTGGTAGAGGAGCGACCGCTGGAAGATCGCCATCAGTGCCACGATCGAGGCGTAGATGACGACCACCATCCGCGCCAGGCGGAACGCCCAGCCCCCCAGGACGCTGCTTTTCGGGGGCGTGCCCGGTGCCTCGTTAGCCCCCGTCGAGGGACTCAACACGCCCGAGGGACGCTCGGCCTGGGCTTCCGTGCTGGCGGCCGATGAGGCCTCGTCCGCTTCCCGGGAAGAACTCATTCACCCCCCTGAGCAATCTGATCTATCTCGCGTCGATGCGTTTTCGTCATAATTCTACGTAGAAAGTCTCGCTTTTGTTGACCGCAGTTATGAATCCCCACGACTCGCCACACCACCCGAATCGCAGCAGCGGGGCCGTCCTTCCCCTCGTCATCGCGGCCCTGGCACTCGCCTGCGGCGTCATGGCGACCGTCGGACGCGCTGTCCCCAAGGCGCCGCTCGCCGTGACGATGCCGGGCACCGCTCCGGCCCGCGCGGTGGAACCGACTTCCGATGAACAGCTTCGACAGCAGATCGTCGGCACGTGGCGGCTGGTGGACCAGGGAGAGCGAATTGTTACGAATCGCCCCGACGGGACGGCGACAATGATCGTCCGGCTCACGTTTGTCGGGTCGCTCCTCTACGGCGAACGGCTCGATTTCGAGCTCACCTGGGAGGTGAAGGAGGGCGTGCTGACGCATGCGATCGTCTCGGGAAAGCCGAAGGCAAACGTCGACCGGCTGATCCGGGACTTCGGCAGCTCGATGTCGTCGAAGATCCTGAGCCTCGACGAACAGGCCCTGCTTCTCGAAGAGACCGACGGAAGCCGGGACCGCTACCGCTGGACCCGCTGGGCGGACGCAAAATGAAAGCCGTCGCCCGCGAGCGAATGGCGAGCTTCGTCACACCTGGAATTTCGGTTGTGTCCATTAGCCGGCGGGCGCTAGCCCCCGGTTCGAACCGGACGCTAGCGCGTTCCGGCTCATCGAACGAACCCCTCCACCAGCGGCATCTCACAACTCGTACGGATCAGACCG
>JAEYWB010000955.1 GCA_023429275.1 Planctomycetota bacterium | reverse complement strand
CCGTCAGACCGTCCCGACGGGGGACCGGCTCAATGGGTTTAGTTCCCTTTCGAGCGGCGGCGGGTCTGGAAACGACGAGGGATGGAAGAAGACCCGCGACGCGAGTCGTCGGCCGATCTCCGTCCGCAGGCCCCAGCAGGCGGCCTCGACGAGAGCTCTCGAACGGAGCGAGCCGAGCGCCGCGCGGAGCCAGAGCCGGGTTCGGAACTTCCGGCGGAACATTTCGCCGGAGTAGGCCGCGAGAGGCCGGGAGGTTCCTTCGCAGAGGGCCGCTTCAAGAATCTCCGCCGCGAATGCAGAAAGCCGCAGGCAGGGATCGAGTCCGCCGGCTGTCAGCGGTGAGACCGCGCCGGCCGCGTCACCGACGAGGAGGCCGCGGGGCGAAGCGATCCGCAGCAGGACGCCCCCCACCGGGATCCGCCCGCCGCGACGCTCGATCGGCTCACCGCACGAGAGGCCGAGTCTTGTCTGGACGATCCCGGTCCAGCGGGCGAGCGCCGAGGGGACTTCGAATCGTCCCGGGGCGCCCCCGACGCCGACGTGAACCTCGTCACCGTCGTGGACCGCCCAGGCGATGTAGCCGGGGGCGAGATGCGGGTCGAGGAGGCAGTGCATCCGCGGCGGTCCGTTCGCCGGAGAGTCGCGGAAGACCTGTTCGAGTCCGACGATCCATCGAGTGTTCCGGCTGAGCCCGAGGAATCCCGCAGTACGCGAGACCACTCCGTCCGCTCCGACGACATAGTCCGCTGTGGCGGTTCGGACCTCGTGCTCGCCGGCCGAGACCGTTCGAAGATGCAGAATGTTCTCCCTCTCCGTGCCGTCGATCGAGTCGAGCTGCGTTCCCAGCGCGATCTCGGCTCCCGCTTCACGGCACTGCCGCAGCAGCTCGATGTAGAGCGGGCCCATGCGACCGATCCGGAACTCCGACCGGGGACTCGAAAGATCGAGCCGGCGCAGTGCGGGAGAATAGAGCGACACGTGTCGGAGCGGCGGGCCGAGACAGTTCCCCGGCAGCGAAAAGTCTTCGAACGTCCGTCGGACGAAGATGCCGGTCGTGTGGATTCCCTGATCGAGCGACCACTTCCGATCGACGAGCAGCACCCGGCGTCCACGCCTCGCGAGCGAGAGAGCGACGTTCAGCCCCGCGAGACCTGCTCCGATCACCGCGCAGTGGAAGTCCGACATGCCGCGCTCCGTCCTGTTTACTGTGCGTTGCAGAGTTTTTGGGGACAATGAATCGGTCGAGATTCGTGGAGGGTGTTCAGCACAGGCCGCCTGATCAGGTGGGACGCTGTTTCCAAGCCCCTTTTGCCACAGAGAGTCCAGAGGACTCGGAGGGGCCTCGGTGTGCTTGTGACCTCAGCGGCAATTCTCCGTCGCTATCGAACGATCGCAGCCTTGGTGTTTTGAAATGGCTTGGAAAGGTGGTCAGGCGGGTGCCCAGCCCTTTCGGAGAATGGGGGCGGCGACGGCTGCGTCCCGGACGACCTGTTCAAGCACTTCGAGGTATTTCAGGAATTCGGCCCGGCCATTCGCGGTGAGGCGGACGAGGGTCTGCTGGTTGCGGCCGGCCCCGCGTTTCCAGAGTTCGACGAGTCCTGCTTCTTCCAGGACCTTCAGATGTCGTCCGAGGTTGCCGTCGGTCAGCCGGCAGAGTTCCTTGAGTTCGACGAACGTCACCCCGTCGGGCGCGGCCGCGAGCGACGTCATCACTCCCAGCCGGGCCTTCTCGTGAATGACTCGATCCAGCCCGTCGTAGGCATACCGCCCCTCGGCCGTGACGCTCGACGGAGTCTCGGCCGATGCCGACGGAATCTCCCGCGGCCGCCGCTTCTCGTCAGAAGGACGAGCCATGTTGATCCTCCCTGACAGGTGTCATCCGCTCCCCGCGCTCCAGTGCGAAATACAGAACAATCGCCGCGAAGAGCTGGCCGATTCCAAAGGTGGCGGCCATCGTCCAGCCCGCGAGCGATTGATCTCCGCGTCCCCAGGTGAGAACGACAAGTCCTGACGCGACGTAGTAGGCACCGATCGCCCAGGTCCCGCGCGGGAGCATCGGAGCGGAGACGAACACCCCCTGGGCGAACAGAAGCGACCAGACCGCCGGGAGCGTCCAGCCGAGTTCCGGCGCCGTCCTCACAAGGACGAGCGTCGCGAGCGCTCCCGTGACCAGCGGGGGAGCGAGAGCCCGCAGAACGCCTGCCGTGCGGGACTGTTCGCGTCCCGAAGGGTCCTGAACCCAGCGGCGCGCAAGGTCGAGCGTCTGGATGGCGATCGACAGGGCCGCGACGTTCGACCACCACAGGACGTACCGTGGAAGTTCCTCCGTCGGCTGGGGAAGCCACCGACTCTGCAGGACCGCAGCGAGGAACGCGATGCCGGCCGAAAGAGCGGCTCCCTGGGCGCGAAAGCCGCGGAAGACCTGCACCGACGCGACCCGCTCACGGATCTCGGCGATTTCCAGAAGCGCCTGCTGAAGCTGCATCGCTCTCTCCACACCGGCAGAGGGTTGGCTCTGCACTAGAGAGTAATTCAGGCGATCGATTTCGGCAAGAGGACAGCCTCGGTATGGGGAAGTCATGCCCTGAAAGGAAATGGAATCTCACTCCACCATGAGAACGCACACTTTGTCGTGGGCATCAGGGGACGGAAGACGATTAGCGAGGATCAGTGGAGATGAGTGTTCTTCAACTCTTCCTGTTGTTCGAACGAGAAGCCCAGAGAAGAGTTCAGGAACACTCATCTTCGCTTATCTTCACCTATCCATCCTGCGACGATTTGCGATTCCGGCTTTCGACGATCCCTGTTCACGCCGCTTCCCTGCTCGGTTCGTCCCAGGGCTTTTCGAGAGACCCACACCGGAGAGGAGCTTACGTCAGCACGCCGGGGATGACCTTTGCGCTGTCAGCGACGCCGGTGAGCCGCTCCGGGCGGCCGTTGACTTCGTAGAACAGCTCTTCATACCGCAGGCCCATGGCGGTGAGGATCGTCGCGTGCAGGTCGCGGAACGGGATCGGCTGGTCGATCGCCATCAGGCCGATCTCGTCCGTCGCGCCGATCCGCGCGCCGGCCTTCACCCCGCCCCCTGCGAGCCAGATCGTGAAGCCCGCCGCGTTGTGCTGCCGGCCGTTGTTCCCCTGCATCATCGGCGTCCGGCCGAACTCGCTCGCGCAGATCACCAGGGTCGAATCGAGGAGTCCCCGCTGCTTGAGGTCCGTCAGCAGCCCCGCGATCGGCTGATCGGTCCAGCGGGCGCGGGGGACATGATTCCCCTTGAGGTCTCCATGGGCGTCCCAGCCATCCTTGTCCGGCATGTCGTAGACCTGCAGGAACCGGACTCCGCGCTCCACGAGCCGCCGCGACAGGAGGCACTTCCGGGCGAAGCTGACGGTCCGCGGATCGGAATGGTCGAGGCCGTAGAGCTTGTGAATCGGCTCCGACTCCTGCTCCAGGCGGCCGACGTCCATCGCCGCCGACTGCATCCGGTAGGCGAGCTCGTAGGTCGCGATCCGGGCATCGAGCTCGATCGCCTCGGGCCGCGCCGCACGGTGCCTGAGGTTCAGCTCGCGGATCAGATCGAGCGACTCCCTCTGCCCGTCGGCGAACCCGGTCGGTGTCGCCAGGTCGAGGACCGGCGTTCCGACGTCACGAAACCGCGTCGGCTGGAAGGCGGGGGGGAGGAATCCGTTCGTGTAGTTCGCGGCTCCTCCGAGTGGTCCCGCGTCGAAGAGGGTGACGTACCCGGGAAGGTCGGTGTTCTCGCTCCCGAGTCCGTACGTGATCCACGAACCGAGGCTCGCCTTGCCGGCCCGGACGTCGCCGGTGTGGAACTGGTAGCTCGCGGGGGCGTGATTGTTCGACTCCGCCTGCATCGAATAGATGAAGCAGAGGTCGTCGACATGCCGGGCCACGTTCGGAAAGAGCTCGCTGACCCAGTGCCCCGTCTCCCCGTACCGGGCGAACGAGAAGGGGCTCGCCATGAGCTCCTCTTTGCAGCCGTGAAAGACGTTCGCGTGCCGGGTTGCTTCGACCGCCTTGCGGATCGACTCCGGAACCGGCTTGCCGTTGAGCTTCTGAAGTTCCGGCTTGTAATCGAAGGTGTCGACCGGCGAGGGCCCGCCGACGAGAAACAGGAAGATGACCGACTGAGCCCGCGGAGTGAAATGAGGCCGCCGCGCCGCGAACGGATTGAGCGGATCGAGATCGACCGCCGGTCCTCGAGCCGGCCCCGCCTCGAGACTCCGGAGCGCCGACGCGGCCAGAAGACCAAAGCCGGCTCCGCGGCCGAGGAGCTGCCGTCTCGAAAGCGGGTTGTCCATTCCTGGGCTCATGACGATAAGATAACCGGTCTTCCGCGAGGGCGTACGATTTTGAGGTCGCGATGGGTCGAATCTGGCCGGGACGCATCCTGCTGCATCTTGCCTTCCTGATCGGAGCGGCAGGCGGAGGACGTCTGCAGGCCGATGAAGCGGCCGACCGGCATTTCCTCGACCGGGCGGGACCATTGCTCGAGAGCCGCTGTGCCGGTTGCCACGGCCCCGACGAATCCAAAGGAGGGCTGCGGGTCGATTCCCGCGAGCACCTCCTCAAGGGGGGCCAGCGCGGCGCCGCCATCGTCCCGGGAGAGCCGGGACGGAGCCTGCTGATCCGGTCCGTGCGGCATGAGGACGAAAAGTTCTCGATGCCTCCCAAGGAGAAGCTGTCGGATGCCGAGGTGGCATCACTCGAAAGGTGGATCCGCGACGGCGCTCCGTGGCCGACAACAGGGAAGCCGATGCCGCCCGCTCCCGGCTCGGCATCGGAACCGCACGAGCGGATCGGCGACGCCTGGAGCGATCCGCGCAATCCGATTGTCCGGATCTTCAGCGGGGAGCGGCTCGATCTCTGGTCGCTGCGGCCTGTGAAAGCCGAGATCCCGCCAGGGGTGCGCGACACCGCCTCCGTCGGCAACGCGATCGACCGATTCCTGCTGGCCCGGCTGGAGGCGGAAGGCCGGAGTTTCTCCAGCGAGGCAGACCGCCGGACTCTGGCTCGACGCGTCGCGTACGACCTGACCGGCCTTCCCCCTACGTCGGAACAGCTTCGCCGCTTTCTGGCCGATGAGTCGCCGCTCGCCTACGAAAGACTCGTCAACGAACTCCTTGCGTCGCCTCGTTACGGCGAGCATCAGGCCCGCTGGTGGCTCGACGTCGTCCGCTACAGCGACAGCAACGGTTTCGACTGGGACGAATTCCGCCCGCAGGCCTGGCGGTATCGCGACTACGTCGTCCGCTCGTTCAATGAGGACAAACCGTACGACCGATTCGTAACCGAGCAACTCGCAGGAGATGAACTTCTCGCAGGGCCTCCCGGGACGGCCGACGAACAGCAGGCGCTCGTCGCGACGGGATACCTGCGGCTCGGTCCGCAGGACAATGCCGCCGGGCTGTTCAACGAGCAGGCCCGCGCACGGTCGGAGCTGATGGTCGACCTCGTCGAGACGACAGGGAGCGCCTTCCTCGGGCTCACGCTCTCCTGCTGCCGCTGCCACGACCACAAGTACGATCCGCTCTCGCAGGCGGACCATTTCCGGATGCGGGCCTTCTTCGAGGCGGTGCGGTACGGGGACGAGATCCCGCTCGATCTCGCCGAGCGGCAGGAGGAGATCCGAAAGAGCAACGCCGCTCTCGACGGCAAGATTGACGAGGCCGAGAAGGAGGGCGAAGCGATCCTCGCCGCCGCAAAGGCGCGGCTGACATCCTCCTCTGTGGTGACGGCCGAAGGCACCGGGAAGGTTGGGGAAGCTTCCAGGCCGGAAACGGAGCCGACGGCAGAACAGATCGAAAAGGGTCTGACCCGGCAGGAGCGGAAACGCCGCGACGAACTGGCGAAAAAGATCGCCGGCTGGAAGGAGAAACGTCTCTCGTTCGAGACCGGCCTCCTGATGAGCGACGACAAGTCCGACGTCCCGACGACGCATGTCCTCTTCCAGGGGGACTACCGAAGTCCCCGCGAACCGGTGTCGGCGGGAGCCCCGTCGATTCTCGACCCGAACGCGTCGACGATCGTGGCCCCCGCGAACCCCGGGACCACCGGTCGCCGGCTGGCGCTCGCCCGCTGGATCGCCTCGCCAGACAACCCGCTGACGGCCCGGGTTCTCGTGAACCGCGTCTGGCAGAACTGCTTCGGACGAGGACTCGTCGCGACTCCGAACGACTTTGGACTCGCGGGGGACCGTCCGACCCACCCCGGGCTTCTCGACTGGCTGGCCAATGACTTCGTCCGCTCCGGCTGGAGCATCAAGTCGCTCACTCGTCGGATCGTCCTCAGCGCCGCCTATCGGCAGAGCTCGGTGGCGAATCCGGCCGAGTCCGGGCGGGACGTGCAGAACTCGCTCCTTGGACGACAGAACCTTCGTCGCCTCTCAGCCGAGCAGCTCAGGGATTCGCTCCTCGCGGTCTCCGGTCTCCTGACCGACAAGTCCGGTGGCGTACCGGTCTGGCCGGACCTCCCTCCGGAGGTCCTCCAGGCGAACCCGGCGTTCCTCGACGACAATGCCACGAAGACGAAGGGGTGGTATCCGTCGGCACAGGC
>JAEYWB010000948.1 GCA_023429275.1 Planctomycetota bacterium | reverse complement strand
GCTCCAGGCCTTAGGCTCTAGGCCCTAGGCCACTTCCGGCATTCTCGCAGGTTATATGGCCGCCGCTTTCAGCCCGGCAACAGCGCTTTCAGATGGTCGACGACCTCGTGCGCGGTCATGTTCCGCTTCGGAAGCAGCAGATACGCCTTCTTCGCGTCCACGATTCGAAGGTCGGAACCGAGCTTTTTCTGTAGCTGTTTGATCGTTTTGTCGTCTTTGTACTCGAAGACGGCGAACCGCCCTTCCTCCATGTAAATCCGCCGGATGCTCCACCTCCAGGCGTGAAGCTGCAGCTCCCGGACCAGCAGAAGTTGCTGGGCCTCCACCGGGATCGGCCCGAACCGGTCCCTGACCTCATCCGCCAGTTCGCCTAGTTCCTCCAGAGTCGCAACAGACGAGATCTTTCGATACAGGTCGATTTTCGGCCGCCCGGCGGGAACGTAGGTGCTCGGCAGGAATGCCGTGACGGCGAGCTCGACATCGACGTGCGGATGCTCCCGGGCGGGCATCCCCTTGAGCCCCCGGACAGCGTTTTCGAGGAGCTGGCAGTACAGCTCGTAGCCGACGGTCGATATGTGGCCGCTCTGCTCGGTCCCGAGGATGTTTCCCGCCCCCCGGATCTCGAGGTCGCGCATCGAGATCTTGAACCCCGCCCCGAGCTCGCTGAACTCCTCGATCGCCTTGAGCCGGCGGGCGGCGATGCTCGTCAGGGACTTCTGTTCGTCGAGCAGCAGGTAGCAGTACGCCCGGTGCTTGTACCGCCCGACCCGCCCGCGGAGCTGGTGCAGATCGGCGAGGCCGTAGTTTTCGGCCTGGTCGATGAACATCGTGTTGGCGTTCGGGATGTCGACGCCGCTCTCGATGATCGTCGTCGCCAGCAGGATGTCCGCCCGGTGCCGGACGAAGTCGAGCATGTTCTTCTCGAGCTCGTGCTCGTTCATCTGGCCGTGAACGATCGCAATCCGGGCGTCGGGAACGATCGCCTGGATCCGTTCGGCGACGAACTCGATGTCCCACACCTTGTTGTGAACGAAGAACACCTGCCCGCCGCGGTTCATCTCCCGGACGATCGCCTGCTTGATGAGATCGGCATCCCAGCGGACGATGCGGGTCTCGATCGCCATCCGGTCCTGCGGCGGCGTCGTGAGGTTCGAGATGTCGCGGATCCCGAGCAGCGACATGTGCAGCGTCCGGGGGATCGGCGTCGCACTGAGCGTCAGGACGTCGACCGACAGCCGCACCCGCTTCAGCATCTCCTTCGCATCGACGCCGAACCGCTGCTCCTCGTCGATGACCAGCAGGCCGAGGTCCTTGAACTTGACGTCCTTCTGTACCATCCGGTGCGTCCCGATGACGACATCGACCCGCCCCTCCTCCATCTTCAGAAGAAGCTCTCTCACCTCTTTCGGAGACCGGAACCGCGACAGGACGTCGACCCGCACGGGGAACTCGGCCATGCGCTCCGAGAACGAGCGATAGTGCTGCTCGGCGAGGACGGTCGTCGGGACGAGGACGGCGACCTGTTTGCCGGCATCGACCATTTTGAAGACCGCCCGCATGGCGACCTCGGTCTTGCCGAAACCGACGTCCCCGCAGATCAGCCGGTCCATCGGCCGGTCGCGCATCAGGTCGAGCTTGCTGTCCTCGATCGCTTTCAGCTGGTCATCCGTCGGAACGTACGGGAAGGCGGAGTCGAACTCCTGCTGCAGGTGGCTGTCAGGCGGGCAGGCATAGCCCGGCTTGTGGGCCCGCTGCGCCTGCAGCTTCAGCATGTCGGAGGCCATGTCCTGCACGGCCTGCGCGACCCGGTTCTTGCTGCCGGCCCACGCCGTCCCGCCGATCTTCGACAGGGGGGGCGACCCCTTGGAGGCCCCGACATACTTCTGGACGAGGTGAATCAGAGACACCGGCACGTAAATCATCACGCCGTCGCGGAATTCGAGCGAGAGGTGCTCTTCCTTGGCTCCTTCCTTCTCGAGCAGCTCCATCCCCCGGAACCGGCCGATTCCGTGGGCAAGATGGACGATCAGGTCCCCGACCTTGAGGTCGAGAAAGCTGTCGATCGCCCTCCCTTCGAAGCGTCTGCGGGTCCGGGTCGACCGTCGGATTTCGACCCGGTTGAACAGCTCGTTGTCGCTGAGGACGAGGATCCGGTCCCGCACGAGCCGGAATCCGCGTGTCACTGTCCCGAGGCAGAGCGTGACCCTGGGAACGAGCTCGGGGACGGACTCCTTGAGCAGTTCCCCCAGGCGGGTTCGTTCCCCCTCGTTGTGGCAGGCGATCAGAACCGTCTCGTCCCGGCCGACGATCGTCGCCAACTCGTTCAGCACCTCGGCCCGCGGCCCGGTGAACCGCTCGATCGACTCGACCTTGAGGTGGCAGGTCGTCTCGGTGCTGTCCCCTCCCAGAGCCGAGACCGTGACGGTCGGACGCTCGGTCGCCCGGGCGAGCGTCGCCTGGACGGAGAACAGCCCCTGCGGATTGTCGAGCCGCTCGAGGTAGTGTTTTCCCTCGTCGACGAGGTCGTGGAGCTCCGAAAGGGCGAGCCAGCTGCCGCCGGGAAGGGAGTCGAAGAAATAGGCGGTGGCCTGTGGGCTGTCGGCTGTGGGGGGAGCAGTGGCGGTGGGACTGTCGGCCTTGGCGGACTTCTTCTCTCTAACCTCTAACCTCTCACCACTCACCTCCCCCGCCTGCTGTCCGGCGCCGACTGCCGTGATCGCAACGCTCTTGAGGTCCTCGACCTTCCGCTGGGTTTCGACATCGAAGCGGCGGATCGAGTCGATCTCGTCGCCGAAGAACTCGACGCGAAGTGGATCATTCGCGTCCGGGGGAAAGATGTCGACGATCCCGCCATGGACCGAAAACTCCCCCGGAGCTTCAATCGAAGGAACCCGCTCGAATCCCTGCTGGACGAGCCACCGGAGAAAGGCTTCGATGTCGAGGTCTTTCCCGACCTCGAGCGTCCGGGTTCCGGCCTGCCGCGATTCCCGCGAGGGGATCGGCTGCATGAGCGCGGGGAAGCAGGTCACGACCACTTTGGGAGGCGCGGAGGACTCCAGCTCCGTCAGAACCCGCAGCCGGGCCCCGAAGACATGGTCCGAGACCGAACGCTCCTTGGGCAGGGTTTCCCAGGCCGGAAAGATGCGCGGCGGTTCGGGGAGATACGAGGCGATATCCGCAGCAAAGTCGTCGACTTCGCTCAGCCGCGGGAGGACGACGACGAGGGTTCCGGGGACTTCGCTCGCCAGAGTGGCGGAAATCAGCGCGGAGGATGAGCCCCACGCCCCGTCGATCGTCCCGCTCTCCCCGTGCTGGAGAGCACTGAGAACATGGCGGAAATCCTCGAAGTGGCGAATGCGTGCGATCAGATCGGGGAGTTCCCGAACCTGGCGACCGTCAACACCATCGCTCATGACCGGGACGAGGTTAGTGAACGGACGTGCCTCTGAACAGCAGCTGGATATGGCTTTGGGCTGCAGGCTTTGGGCTGCAGGCTGTGGGCTTGGATGGCGACCGTCTCAATTCAGGGTCGCTTTGTGGACGCCACCCGCCGGGCGTCCAATAATGGCCGACCCGGCGGAAATGCGGTGCGTCCTGCTCCGCGTCGTCCCCCGGACCGTCCCGATTTGCCGGCTTGGGCTGGCACTGTCCCGATTTGCTGGCTCCAGGCCGGCACTGTCCCCGATTTGCCGGCTTGGGCCGGCACTGCAGCGGAAAACATGGCAGTTGCATCGAAGAATGTGCCCGACCAGTTCGGCCGGTTCGGCGAGTTCGGTCGGCGGTTCGTCCCCGAGACCCTCATGCGGGCCCTCGAAGAGCTGACGGACGAATACGCCCGGACGACGAAAGACCCCGAGTTCCAGAAGCAACTCGACCACCTGCTGAAGACCTACGTCGGTCGGCCGAGCCCGCTCTACTTCGCCGAGCGGCTTACGGAACTCGCCGGGGGCGCCCGCATCTACCTGAAGCGGGAAGACCTGAACCACACCGGCGCCCACAAGATCAACAACACCATGGGCCAGGTCCTCCTGACCCTCCGGATGGGGAAGAAGCGGGTCATCGCCGAAACCGGTGCCGGCCAGCACGGCGTTGCCACCGCGACCGCCTGTGCCCGGTTCGGACTCCCCTGCGTCGTCTATATGGGTGAGGAAGACGTCCGCCGCCAGCGGCTCAACGTCTTCATCATGCGGACGATGGGAGCCGAGGTCCGCCCGGTGACGACAGGCTCCCGGACGCTCCGCGACGCCATCAACGAGGCGATGCGGGACTGGATGGCCTCGGTCGACTCGACCCACTACATCCTCGGCTCGGTCGTCGGACCGCACCCGTTCCCGATGATCGTCCGGGACTTCCAGGCGGTGATCGGCCGCGAGGCCCGTCAGCAGAGCCTTGACACGTTCGGCCAGCTGCCCGATGAAGTCATCGCCTGTGTCGGAGGGGGCTCGAACAGCGCGGGAATGTTCTACCCGTTCGTCGACGACAGTGGCGTGGCTCTCACGGGTGTCGAGGCGGGAGGCCGCGGCCCCAAGCCGGGCGACCACGCCAGCACGCTCTCCTACGGTGTGAAGGGGATCCTCCACGGGACCTACAGTTACGTCCTGCAGGACCAGGATGGCCAGACGAGCGACGTCCACTCGGTCTCGGCCGGCCTCGACTATCCCGGCGTCGGCCCGGAGCACGCCTACTGGAAGGACTCCGGCCGCGTGCAGTACGTGAACATCCTCGACGACGAGGCCCTCGCGACGTACCAGCTCGTCGCCAGGACGGAGGGAATCCTCCCGGCGATCGAGTCGTCGCATGCTCTCGCCCACGCGATCAAGGCCGCGAAGAAGCGTCCGAAGGATCACAACATCGTCGTCTGCCTCTCCGGCCGCGGTGACAAGGACGTGAACGAAGTCGCCCGCCTGACGGGGCAGGAGATCTAGGAGAAGGAGTTAGGATTCAGGATTTAGGATCTAGCAGGTCCCCTGAATTCCATGCGACTCCTCATCCCTGGCTCCTAGATCCTGAATCCTAACTCCTGAGCCCTCCTCCCGTGTCCCGTATCGACTCCACGTTCGCCGCTCTCAAGTCCTCCGGCCGGATGGCGTTCATGCCGTTTATCACGGCGGCCGATCCGGATCTCGACACGACCCTCGAGCTGATCCGGACTCTCGCCAAACAGGGTGTCGACCTGATCGAGGTCGGCTTCCCCTACAGCGACCCGATCGCCGACGGCCCGGTGATCCAGGCCTCCTACACGCGGGCGCTCAACAAGAAGGCGACCGTCGCCCAGATCTTCGAAGCGTTCGGAAAGCTTGACGCGGCGAACCTGCCGCCGCTCGTGGCGATGCTCTCGTACGCGATCATCTTCCGGCATGGCCCAAAAGAGTTTCTGCAGCAGGCGAAGAAGGCGGGCTTCTCGGGGTTCATCGTCCCCGACCTCCCCGGTGACGAAGCGGCGGAGATGTTCTCCCTCGTCCGCGAGGCGGGGCTCGATCTCGTGCAGCTTGTCGCTCCGACGACGCCGCCGGACCGGGTCCGCCAGATCGTCAAGAACTCGAGCGGGTTCGTGTACTGCATCGCGGTCGCCGGGACGACCGGAGTCCGCGAGCAGGTCGCCGACCAGCTCCTGAAGCAGCTCGACTGGCTGAAGACCGAAACGAAACTCCCGCTCGCCGTCGGCTTCGGAATCGGCAAGCCGGAGCATGTCGATCCGCTCCGCGGCAAGGCGGACGGCGTCATCGTCGGCTCGGCCGTCGTCAAGCACATGCAGGACCTTGCGGACGGCACGACGACGAAAGAGGCGGCTCTCGCGTCGATCGGCGAGCTGGCAAAGGCGATGTCGGACAGGGCGCACGCCGGCAAGTGAGAGGATCCCTGTGATCTGACGAGAATCCTTTCAAGAGCTCAGATCCGTCGCTCGATCGGGAGCGACGAGGATTTGCCACAGAGGTCACAGAGAGCACAGAGTCCCTCTGAGTCCTCTGAGTCCTGTGTGCCCTCTGTGGCAAGAACCTTTCTGAAACAGCTTCCTGTTCAAGCGTCACTTTCAGCGGCTGCGGAGCCTCGTGATGGGGTGGAAGGACGACATCGACGAGGAGGACGACGACTTCGAGGAGGAGCCCGAAGAGTACGGCTCCGACGACGAAGACATGACCGTCCCCTGCCCCCACTGCGGGCGGGCGATCATGGAAGACATCGCGACCTGCCCCTACTGCGAGAACTATCTATCGCGGGAGGACACCCCCTCCCCCTCCCGTCCCCGATGGGTCCTCTGGACGGCCGTGCTGTGCCTGCTGATGGCAATCATGTGGGTCGTGCAGATCTTCTGAAGGTGGCGGCCCCCGCCGGGTCCGCTGGATTCTTGCGTTTCGACGCCACTCCTGTGATGGTTCGTTGGTGGCACCGATTTCGCAAACCCGTTTCGCCGCGACGCGCCAGCGG
>JAEYWB010000926.1 GCA_023429275.1 Planctomycetota bacterium | reverse complement strand
ACGTCGGTTGCGATGAGGAGGGGATCCCCTTCCTCCGACTCCGCGAGGACTTCCGCCGCACCGCTCTTTGCGGCGAGCCGCGTCGCGCCGGTCAGCTTGGGAAGCGACCGCCACGCCTGCTCGTTGTTCTGCGGGTCGAGCATCATGAGGTAGTGGTCGAGTCCGGTCCCGGTCGGCAGCATCTGGATGCGGCGGCCGATGTGATCGGCCGGCGTCGCGGCGCGGGCCGGCGCCCCGGAAAGCTGGACCGGCAGGAGCGACCCGAGGCGCGTCCGCCCGTATCCGCCGACATCGAAATTCTGCAGCCCGCCGAGCATCAGGAGCCCCGCCCCCTGCTCCACGCGGTCTGCCAGCAGGTCGAGCAGGTTCGTGCCGTCCTGGACGAAGACCGAGGCAGGGACATCCCCAATCACATAGACGTCGTACAGGCCCGGCGCGAAGAGCCGCTTGTCGATCCGCGCGTTCTTCATGAGCGCCCCGCCCGGGATGATCTGCACGTCGAGCTGGATCCGGGCGGTCCGGTTGAGCTTGCGGATGAAGGTCTGCTCGGTCGTCGCCACGTCGAAGTACGCGACCTTGAGGCCTCCCTTGCTGACGTTGATGATCGTTTCGACGCGGTTGTTCGTCCGGCGGATCTCCCCGTCGAGCGGGACCGCCTCGATGGCGATCTTGTACTCCCCGGTCTGCTCCGCCACGAACGAAAGAGGGATCTCGCGGCGTTCGACGTTCTTCTTCGGTTCGTCCGTGAAGATGGGACGCGATTCCCGCGTCACGGCGAAGTCCTTCCAGACGCCCGGCTGTCCCGCGGCGACGCCGGCCCGGTCCTCGTACTGCATGCGGACCTGGACCTTCCGCCCGGCGGCGCCGCTCATGGTGAGCTGCGCCTTCACGGGGACAGTCTTCCGCTCGAAGATCAGCGGATCGATCAGGGGATTGCCGTCGAGCGCCAGGTCGATTCCCGTCGACGACAGTTCCTAGGAACCGAAGACGACGGGATGGATCGGTACGCCACGCTGTTCCACGAACCGGCGGGCCGCCGATCGGGGATCGACGTCGTCCTCCCCCATCGCCCGCTGCGCGAAGTCGCTCATCATGATGACGCCGCCGAGCCGGCGGCCGGATTCCTCGCGGCGGAGCGTGTCGAGCACCTTACCGATCGAGGTGAGGCGGCCCTCGGCGACCTCCGTCGGTGCGGCAACGTCGACGATTTCGGTGTCGAAGTCCTTGAACCGGAACTGGACCCGTTTGCCGAGTTCCTCCCAGTTCTGCTCATGCTCCTTGAAGAGGTTGACGAGCTCGGCGCGGCGCGTGACTCCGGCGGGGCCGTCCGGCGTCGCCATGCTCCGTGAGGCATCCGCCAGGACGTAGACTTCAGCGGGGTCTTCGTCCTTCTTCGTGAACTGGAGCGTCGGCCGGAGCATCGCGAACAGCAGGATCGCCCCGGCGAGAAGCCGCAGCGCCAGCATCACCCGGCGTCGGAACGGGGGGAGATGCCGGATCCTCGGGGGGTACGTCCAGAGCACCAGCCCGAACATCGCGAGGCCGGTCAGGGCGATCCATGTCCAGGGCCAGACCGGATTCAGCAGAAGTCGGACAGAATTCATGCCGCCTTAAGGGGTGTTGGAGGTCCCTCGGATCATATGGTACGCCGGAGAAGAGTGGGTAGTGGGCGGTCGGTCGCAGAAAGGTGTCCATTCGATGGGGGCCTGCTGTGAGCTGCCAGCGATCAGTGTCAGCTGTCCGCTGTCGGCCGTCAAAAGGGGGCGGACCACTGGAAAGCTGAGGGCTGAAAGCTGGCTGCTTCTATTTGCCGGACCTGCGGGACGTTGCGTACAGTGATTGATGAAGCGGCGTCGCTTCCACCCGTCGATTGACCTTCACTGACTCCAGAATCGCTCCATGGCCGACCCTCAACCTGCGGACAACGACGCGACACGACTCGTCTCGCTTTCCGGCAAAGGGACGGGGGGGAGCCCCGCGGGATCGCAAGGAGACGAGGCGGCAGCCGGCGCAGGACGCATGGTGGGCGAGTTCCGTCTCCTCCGTCGCCTTGGCAAGGGGGGGATGGCGGAAGTCTGGCTGGCCGAACAGACATCGCTGAAGCGGAACGTCGCCCTGAAGTTCCTCCGCTCCGATCTCAACTCCGACGACACTTACATTCGCCGCTTCGAGACCGAAGCCAAGGCGGCGGCGGGCCTGAACCATCCGAACATCGTCCAGGTCTACAGCACCGGCGTCGATCAGTCGGAACACTTCATCGCCCAGGAATACGTTCACGGTCAGACGCTGCGGGCGCTCCTGCAGAAGAAGGGGCCGCTCGACGTTTCTCTCGCGCTGCTGATCATGCGGCAGACCGCCGCGGCCCTCCAGGCGGCCTCGGAACGGGGGATTGTCCATCGGGACATCAAGCCCGAAAACATCATGATCACCCGCAAGGGGGAGGTGAAAGTCGCCGACTTCGGGCTGGCCCAGGTGAACCTCGGGGGAGAGCGTCTCAACCTCACCCAGGAGGGGACCACCATGGGGACCCCGCTCTACATGAGCCCGGAGCAGGTCCATGGGAAGCCGCTCGACCACCGGAGCGATGTCTATTCCTTCGGGGTCACGTGTTACCACATGCTCGCCGGGCAGCCCCCCTTCAACGGCGAAAGCGCGGTCGCCGTCGCGGTCCAGCATGTGAACAACGAGCCGGTCCCCCTCTCCCTGAAGCGGACCGACCTCCCGAAGCCGGTGTGCGACATCGTCCACCGGATGATGGCCAAGCGTCCCGAGGACCGGTACGCCAGTGCGCAGGAAGTTCTCGCCGACATCCGGAAGGTCGCCAAGGCGCTGAAGGACACCGGCCACGCCAACAATGTCCAGCTCGCAGCCCTCGCTGGCGGAGGGGCTTCGGGCGGCGATGGGCCGTCTCCCCCGCTCGGCCGGCATCCCCGGCTGGCCATTGCCCTGATGTCGCTCCTGGCGATCGGGCTTGGCGGAGGCCTCGGTTACGCCCAGCGGGCCCGTCCTCCCGAATCGACGGGACACTCGGTCCCGGCAGCCGCGAACGCCAAGGAGCAGTTCCTCCGGGCGATGCTCCTCGTCGACAATGAGGAGGCCTGGCTTGCGGTCCGGGAGAACGCTCCTTCCGACAAGCTCTGGACGATGAAAGCGACCGAGCAGCTCGGGCTTCTCTACCTGCGGGACCGCCGCCGGTGGAACGATGCCCGGGACCGGTTCATTCAGCTGCAGCAGGCGCGGCAGCAGGGCCCCGAGGGAGAACGATACTACGTCGAAGGGACGATCGGACTGGCAGCCCTGCACGCCTACGAGCGGCAGCTGAGCTCGGCGCAGCAGGAGCTCGGCCGCGTCCGCGACCAGATGCCGCTTGTCTCCCCCAGCTGGCAGCGACTGGCTCGCGAGGTCATGGGACTCGTCCGTCCCATGCCGGGGCCGGAACCGGGACAACGCCCCGCGCCGGGACCGCGGCCGCCGGGTGAGGGGGGCGGAAACCCGACAGGAGACCGCCCACGTGAAGACGGCGACCGCCGCGGCGATCGACCGGAATGAAGCATCGACACCCAGAGAGTGAGAGGTTCGGTTTGAAGACGGAAGGGAACGGACAACGCGTGCGAGTCGGATTTGCCTCCGACCTGCACCTGCTCTCGCGTCGTTCCACGGCGCAGGGCTACCTCCAGCGGATTCACGAAGCGGCCAGCCGGTCCGACCACTTCGTCCTGGGGGGGGACATCTTCGACTTCAAGTGGTCGACTCTCCCGTCACTCGACCACACGCTCGCCGCGGCCGAGGACTGGCTCTGCGCGCTGGCGACGTCGACGCCCAGCTGCCGGTTTCACTTCCTCCTGGGGAATCACGACTACCATCCCGCCCTGAT
>JAEYWB010000912.1 GCA_023429275.1 Planctomycetota bacterium | reverse complement strand
GCCTAGAACTCGCCAATGATTTCCTTGCCGTCAATTGTTCCCATCGCGGCGAAAAGCGGAAGGCTCATGTGTTCGCTGAGGAAGCGAACAGCGCCATCCCCCATAAGGAACTGCGCTCCGCCGCCGTGCAAGCTGCTGGAATTGTAGTTCGACGTTCCGTTAATGATGTAATCCGTCTTGGGAGAGACCCGGTCAATCCGGATCCGGATCTGAAAGGGGCGAACACCGCTCAGAGCACCTCCGAGGTCGTGCCAGCCTGTCCAGAGGGCGCCGACCCGGTTCCCCTCCGTTGTCCGCTCGGCGACGATGATCGTCGTGCTCGTACCATCGATGAAGTCTCGGAACTGGACGCTGGAGTTCTCGTAAAACGTCGCCTTCCGGTCCGTGTTCGTCGCGGCATGGTAGCCCGTGTAGACCCCCATATAGTTCGACTTACCGTAGTCGAACAGGTCCTTGTTGAGCCCTCCCATGTTATCGGAGGGACACAGATAGGCCGGGACGATCCTCTTGCCGAGCGGAGGGTTGCCGGTCGTCGTCATCGCAGGAATCTGATCCCAGCGGCTGTTGAACGCGCCGGTTTCCGCGATCGCGTTGTAGAGCCCCGAGTTTTCCAGCTGCGGAAGAATGAATGTGCTCCAGGCCAGCTGGTTGTTGACGATCTCCCCGGGAGGAAGAACGTTGAAGGTCTCCGTGTAGCTGTGGATGGCGATGCCGATCTGTTTCAGGTTGTTCTGACACTGAGACTTGCGGGCGGCCTCGCGTGCCTGCTGGACCGCCGGGAGGAGGATGGCGACCAGAACGGCAATGATCGCGATCACCACAAGAAGCTCGATCAACGTAAAGCCGCGATAGTACTTTCCGGACGTGCGACGCGACATGGATCTCTCCGATGGGAAGGGCTGAGCATCGGCCCCGGCAGCCGAGGGCTCGTTGGAAGACGTGATTGACCGAACAGCGTTGGAGGAGAAGGAGGCCGTAACGGCCCTTTCGCTCTATGAGATGCGACACTGAAACTATCCACCTAAACGAACCTGTCAATGCGTCGCATCAAATCATTTCGCCGCTCCCCTTCGCAGCCACGATCCCGTGCAATTTCGGCACGTCAGCCGTGTACAGCCAACTCGCCCGAGGCACGCGCCTTCAAAGTTCGCTTCGAGAAGAGCTTGCCGGACCGATTTCGACCTACGACACTGTTGCATGAACGGGCGTTGATTCATTCTCGGAGCTCGGAGAAGTGATGAGGACGCGAATTTCGGGGGCCATCCTGTCGCTGTTCTTTCCTTGGGCGAATGCGTCCCTGGCGCAGCTTCCGGCGATCCGACTCGACGGCCTTTTCCCGAGCGGTGCGGCCCCTGGAACCACCGTCGAGGTGACAGCTTCCGGCGCGAACCTCGACGACATCGCAACAATCGAGTTCACGTCCCCCGGCATTATCGCCAGGCCGAAGATGGCGGAGCCCGGCCCGTTTGATCCCGGGCCTGTCCCCGTTCCGAACACATTTATCGTGACCGTCCCTGCGGACGTTCCCGTCGGAATGCTGGAGGCACGAATCGTCGGCAAGTACGGAGTCTCGAACCCGCGAGTGTTCGAGATCGGCGATTTTCCCGAGGTGCTGGAGGCGGAGCCGAACAACGATCCCGGCAGGGAGCAGGTGGTGACGATCCCCTGTCTCCTCAATGGACGGATGGATTCCGGTGGCGACCAGGACAGGTTTCGGTTTCAGGTTGCGGCGGGGGAGCGGATCCTGGCCGACTGCCGGGCACGGCGGATCGATTCCCGGATGGACGCAGTCCTTGCCCTCTTCGATGACAGGGGGCGTCTGGTCGCCGAAAGCCGCGACGCCCAGCAGGGGGATCCCCTGATCGACTTCGTCTCACCGTCCGGTGGGACCTACACGCTCCGGATCGCCGACTCGCTCTATGGAGGTGGGGGAGAATACGGTTATCGGCTCCAGATCGGCCGCTTGACGCATCTCGACTTCCTCTTCCCTCCGGCCGCCGCTCCGGGAAGCAACGGCACCTTCACCCTCTACGGCCGGAATCTCCCGGGTGGACAACCGGCCGGCCTGACGATCGCCGGACAGCCCCTCGAAAAGCTGCAGGTGTCGATCCCCATTCAGACGGATCCGGCGGTTCTGCCGGCCGGGCTGCGGATCGATCCGGAACAGTCCGGGCTCGACCTCATCGAGTACCGACTGCGCGGCCCGGCCGGGATGTCAAACAGCCTGTTCGTCGCTCCCGCGGCGGCTCCGGTCTCGCTCGAGGCCGAGCCGAATTCCACACCCGATCGAGCGCAGAGCCTCCCGATTCCCTGTGATCTGGCGGGGCAGTTTCTGCCCGCACAGGACGACGACTGGTTCCGGTTCGAGGCGAAGAAGGGGGACCATCTCTGGATTGAAGTCGTTTCGCAACGCCAGGGGGCCCGGACCGACGTTTCGCTTCACCTGCGACAGGAGACGGATCGCGCGAAGAAGGAGCCCTCCTGGGCGGCATCCGTCGCGGCCGGGCAGGTCCAGATATTCAACGTGACCGTCGGCGAGGATGGCCGGGAGGTCATGAACCTGACGAGCCAGACGAACTCCGACCGTCGGGAAGGGGGGCCGGAGTTCGACACCCGTTCGAACGACCCGTCCTACCTGTTCGTCGCCCCGGCCGACGGCACCTATCGGATCCTGGTCCGGAGCGCCCTCGCCTCCCTCGAAGCGGATCCCCGATCGGTCTACCGGTTGATCGTCCGTCCTCCCCAGCCTGACTTCCGGCTGGCCGCGATCCCGGTCGAGACCTCCGGAGAGATTCATCTTCGCAAGGGGGGAAGAGAGGCGATTCGAGTCGTTGCCCACCGCATCGACGGCTTCGACGGCGAGATCGCCCTGACGATCGAGGGGCTGCCGGCGGGCGTCACCTGTCCCGGCGCGACGATCGGTCCCTCGGCCAGCGCGGCAAGTCTCGTTCTCGACTGCGCCGATGGCGCGGCTCCCGCGACGGGAATGATCGCCATCCGGGGAGTGGCGAAAGCGGGCGGCACTGATGTCGTCCGTCCGGCCCGGCTGGCGACGCTGACCGTTCCACGGCCTAATCGCGGCGCCGGCCAGCAGGAGCCGAGCTACGCCGCGAGACTGACACGCAGTCTGGCGGTCTGCATCTCGCCGGAACCGGCGCCGATCGCGCTGAGTCTCGGCAACGGCCAGCCGATCGAGATCTCGCGGGCGGGACAGGTCAAAATCCCGTACGCCGTCACACGGCGGGGGAACCAGGGGGGCCTCATCTGCTTCTGGGACACAATCCCTCCGAACTTCAACCAGCAGCAGTTCAACATCGACGGCGGCGCAGCCAACGGGGAGCTTCAGTACAACCTGCCGGTCAACATGCTTCCTGGCACGTATTCGCTCTCCTTCTCGGCGCAGGTTCAGAACGTCCCGTACACGCGAAATCCCGAGGCGGCCAAGCTCGCTCAGGACCGGAAGACCGCGTTCGAAAAAGTCTTCACCGATCAGCAGGCTGCCACGAAGGCGGCCCAGGACGCCAGGGGGGACACCGAGCAGGCCGCGACGCTGGCCGTGCAGGCCCATAAGCAGGCACAAGACGCCAAGACCCTGTCGGATGAGCAGCTCAAGGAGGCCAACGTCGCGGTGAAGGTCGCCGAAGAGGGACTGGCGAAGGCCAGACAGGCTGCCGCCGCGGACACCGCCGACGCCAATCTTGCCCAGGCCGTGGCGAACGCGGAGAAGACGCTGGCAGAGGCCCAGGCCAAGGTCAGGCTGGCAACGGAGACAGCCGCTGCCGCTGCGAAGAAGCTCGAAGAAGAATCGGTAAAGCTTGCGGCCGCCGAAGAGGCCAAGGTCAAAGCCAATGCCGCTCTTCAGGCCGCGGAGCTTCGGCTTCGGCAGGCCCAGGAGCGGAAGCAGCAGCTCGAACAGCAGGCTCAGCAGCGGACTCAGCAATCGCAGCCGCAGAATGTCAGTTTCTTCATTCCCTCCACGAACGTGACTCTCAAGGTCCATCCCGCTCCGCTCACGGTCACGGCTCCCGCAACGGTCACGTGCCGGCAGAAGGGAGAGCAGGAGATGACGATCCAGATCGCCCGACTGTTCGGATTCAACGAGGGAGTCAACGTCTCGCTCGTCCCGCCCCCTTCCGGCGTCGTGGGGGTTCAGTTTCCCGGCGGCGCCATCCCGGGAGGGCAGAATGAGGTCAAGTTGAAGGTCGTCGCCAACCCGGACGCCCTGGTGGGAACGCACGCCTGCCAGGTCCGTTTGCAGTTCGGGTATAACGGCCAGGGGATGCTGGTCGAACAGCCTCTGGCGCTGACGATCGAAAAGGGGGATTGAGCCGTCCGCAACGGTCGAGGGGATTCGATGGCCCTCTCATGTGAATTCCCTGCACTGGGGCCTGTACGACGTCGCCGACATAGCCCGGCAGTCCTTGATTCCCGTCTGGGCGCGTGTCAGAATCGCCCCGCCACATCAGCCAGAGCGGGGAGAGCGGCTCTCCACCCGCTTTTCGTCTATTCCTGTCGCATCCGCCTGCACACCTTCGAGACGTGTTTGTATGAAGATTCTGCCGGGACAGACTGTCGGCGTTGACCTCGGAACGACCTACTCCACGATCGCTCAGCTCGACAACGCGGGGAACCCGGTCGCCCTCCCGAACACGGACGGCAAGACGATCACTCCTTCGGTCGTTCTCCTCGGCGACGATGGCAAGGTCATCGTCGGTCCGTCGCCCGAGCGGATGTCGATCGAGAACCCGAAGAACATCGTCGAAGCCATCAAGCGGCAGATGGGCAACAAGGATTTCTTCGTTGTCTACCAGGGGAAGAAGCTGACGCCGGAGTTCATCTCGGCGCTGATCCTCAAGAAGCTCAAGCAGGATGCCGAGGCCAAGATCGGCCCGGTCGTCAACGCGGTCGTCACCGTCCCGTACTACTTCAACGACGTCCGCCGGAAGGCGACGCAGGATGCCGGGAAGATCGCCGGCTTCAACGTCATCGACATCATCAACGAGCCGACCGCCGCCACGCTCGCCTATGCCTGGCAGAAGGGCGAGCTCGGCCGCCGCGACCTCGCCTCCAAGGAAAAGACCATCATGGTCTATGACCTCGGCGGGGGGACGTTCGACGTCACGGTTGTCCGCTACACGCCGACGCAGTTCCGCGTCCTCGCGACCGACGGCGACGTCATGCTCGGAGGGCTCGACTGGAGCCGCCGCGTCGTCGACCACATCGCCGAGCAGTTCCACCGCAAGCACGGTCTCGACCCGCGGGAAGATCCCGAGTCGATGATGTCGATGACCCAGGAGTGCGAACAGGCGAAGCGGAACCTGAGCGAGAAGACGACCGTCCAGGTCAACCACTACTACCAGGGAAAGAGCATCACGCTCAACCTGACCCGGAACGAGTTCGAGAAGCTCACCGCCGACCTGCTCCAGCGGACTCGGGACACCACCGAGCTGGTCATGCAGCAGGCCGGTGTCAGCCGCGGCCAGCTCGACGAGATCGTCCTGGTCGGCGGTTCGACCTACATGCCGGCCGTCGAAAAGATGCTGGTCGAGCTCACCGGCCGCAAGCCCTCCCGCGATGTCACTCCCGAGGAGGCTGTTGCCCAGGGGGCGTGCATCCACGCTGCGATCCTCGAGGCGCGGATCAGCGGGGCCGAGTCCAAGATGGGGAAGGCGGTCCTCGACCGGCTGCGTTCGGTCAACGCCGTCGACGTCAACTCGCACTCGCTGGGGATCAAGATCACCGATCCGTCGGACCGGAGCCGGAAGATCAACCACATCATGATCCCGCGGAACACCGCCGTCCCGCACAAGGTCTCGAGCCGGTTCGTCACGAACGCTCCGAACCAGCAGCGGGTTCACATCTGCGTCCTCGAGGGGGACGCGAGCGATCCGGATGCCTGCACGACCATCGGCGACTTCCGGATCACCGGCCTTCCCCCCAACCTTCCGGCTGGTTCTCCCGTCGAGATTTCGTACGAGTACGACAAGAACGGGCGGATCAGCGCTCACGCCCGGGAGCTGACCGGCAACAAGGAAGCCCAGATCGAGATCGTCCGCGATTCCGGCCTGACGACCGAGAACATCGATTCGTTCGAGATCCTCGCGACGGAATACGTCGTCGAATAGTCGCGACGCGTCGCTGTGTCAGCACCGTGTCACTTCGCCCCCGGTCTTCTTGCCCGGGGGCTTTTTGTTTCACTGCGGTCTTGAAACCATCTTTGCCACGGAGCACGGCCGTGACCGCTCCGGTGATATTCGTCACTGTCGGACTTGCTGCCCGCAGCCGATGGACGGAACACCTGAACAGGTTAGAATGACGGTTCAGGAATCTTCGTCCTTTCGATCGATCCGATGCCGCAGTTTGAACTGAACTCTGAGTTCGCCCCGGCCGGGGATCAGCCGAAGGCGATCGCGTCGCTTGTCCACAACATCCGCAGCGGGCAGAAGTCGCAGGTCCTTCTCGGTGCCACCGGTACCGGCAAGACCTTCACGATGGCGAACGTCATCGCGCAGCTTCAGCGGCCGGCGCTCGTCCTGGCCCACAACAAGACCCTCGCGGCCCAGCTCTACAGCGAGTTCCGGGAGTTCTTCCCCAACAACGCCGTCGCCTACTTCGTCAGCTACTACGACTACTACCAGCCCGAAGCCTACATCCCGCAGCGGGACATCTACATCGAGAAGGATGCGTCGATCAACGAGGAGATCGACCGGCTCCGGCTGCTCGCGACGAGCGCCCTCGTCTCGCGGCGCGACACCGTCGTCGTCGCCAGCGTCTCGTGCATCTACGGCCTCGGCTCGCCGAAGGACTACATCGAGATGATGATCCCCCTCCGCGTGGGGGAATCGATCGACCGCGACGACATGCTCCGGCGGCTGATCGACATCCAGTACGAGCGGAACGACATCGATTTCAGCCGCGGCAAGTTCCGGGTCCGCGGCGATGTCATCGAGATCTGGCCGGCGTACGAGGAGTTCGCCTACCGCGTCGAGCTGTGGGGAGACGAGATCGAGAAGCTGTCGATCGTCGACCCGGTCAGCGGCGAAAACTCGAAGGCACAGAACGACGTTTATATCTACCCCGCCAAACACTTCGTCCTTCCCCAGAACCGGATCGACGATGCGGTCGGAGAGATCGAGGAGGAGCTGAACCAGCAGCTCGCGAAGTTCCAGAAGGAAGGAAAGCTGCTCGAGGCGCAGCGGCTGTCGGCCCGGTGCCGGCACGACCTGGAGCTGCTCCGCGAGATCGGTTACTGCCCCGGCATCGAGAACTATTCCCGGGCTCTCGCCAAGCGAAAGCCGGGGGAGCCCCCCGCCACGCTGTACGACTTCTTCCCCGACGACTTCCTGCTGTTCGTCGATGAATCGCACGTCACGGTCCCGCAGGTCCGGGCGATGTACAACGGCGACCAGGCGAGAAAGACGACCCTGGTCGAGCACGGATTCCGGCTGCCGATGGCCCTCGACAACCGGCCTCTCAAGTTCGAGGAATGGAACGCCCGCCGCGGACAGGCGGTCTTTGTCTCCGCCACGCCGGCCGACTGGGAGCTTGACCAGGCCGAAGGACAGATCGTCGAACAGATCATCCGGCCGACCGGGCTCGTCGACCCCGTTGTCCATATCCATCCCGCCCGCGGACAGGTGCCGCATCTCATCGAGCAGATCCGGCTCCGCGCGGAGCGGGGAGAGCGGACCCTCGTGACGACCCTCACGAAACGGCTGTCCGAGGACCTCGTCGGATACCTCAAGGAAGAGGGGATCCGTTGCGAATGGCTTCACTCCGAGCTCGACGCAATCGAGCGGGTGGAAGTCCTCCGCGAGCTGCGCGAGGCGAAGTTTGACGCTCTGATCGGGGTCAACCTGCTCCGGGAAGGCCTCGACCTCCCGGAGGTCTCGCTCGTCTGCATCCTCGACGCCGACAAGGAGGGTTTCCTCCGGAGCGCGACGAGCCTCATCCAGACGATCGGCCGCTCCGCACGAAACGTGAACGCGGAGGTGTTCCTCTACGCGGATGTCATCACCGACAGCATGCAGGAGGCGATCGACGAGACGAACCGCCGCCGCGAGGTGCAGCTCGCTTACAACGCCGAGCACGGGATCACCCCCGAGACCATCAAGAAGGCGATCAAGCGGGGAATCGAAGAGGAGATTGAGGCCCGGCGAATCGTTCAACAGGCAGCCGGGACGAACTCGGAGCAGCAGTTCGTCACGCAGGAGTACCTCGCCGAGCTCGAGTCGGAGATGTTCACCGCCGCCCAGAACCTGGAGTTCGAGCGGGCGGCCCAGCTCCGCGACCGCGTCCAGCAGCTCAAGCAGCAGATGGCGCGGGGGGGAGAGTCGATTCCCGTTGGCGACGTCGACCGGCCGGGCTTCGCCGTCTCCGGTGGACGTGAGCGGGGAGAGCGCGGACGTCGCGGCAAGAAGGGGGGCGGCAGCAAAGGTCGTGTCCCTCGTCCGAAACGAGGATAGGCCCTTGCGACCGAGTCAGCATCGTTTCGCTCTCAGGGCGACCGTCACCGCCGCCCGCGCGTGGGGAATCGCCCTTCTGCGGGGAGTCACGCTCGCGATCATCGCCGTGGCTCCGGGGCCGACCGCCATCGGAGCAGAGGGGCTCCGCCTCGAATCCACGGTCGACCGGACTCCGGTCCCGCTCCGGCGGATCGTCTCGCTCGATGACACGGTCCTCAAGGTCCGACCGGCTCCCGGTGAAAAGGGGAGCGACGGAGAACGCTCGATCCGCCGGGAGGATCTCATTGCCCTGGTCTTTGCCCCTCCGTCGACGGGCCGGCCGCCGCGAGGGACCGATCTCCTCTCTCTGACGTCGGGTGACCGCCTGCGCGTCGTGTCGGCGGTTTCCGGGGAAGAGTCGCTTTCCGCATCTCTCGCCGCGAGTTCGACAACCCGGCTCGCCATCCCGTTGGAACAGTTGCGAGGACTGCTCCGCCTGGCCAGGGGAACCGGGGCGGCGGAGTGGTCGGCCCGCCTGCCATTGGCCGATGGCTCGTCGGACGTCGCGCTTCTGCAGAATGCCGACCGCCTCCGGGGTGAGTTCCTCGGTCTGTCGGAGGAGAGCCTTACGTTCAACACGGCGGCCGGCGAGACGAAGATCGCCCGCGAGGACGTGAAGGGGATCGCCTTCAGCCCGGAGCTCCTCTCCCTTCGCCCGATCCCCGCTCGACATGCCATCGTTCAGTTCCGCGACGGGTCCTACCTGACCGTCGATTCGGTTCGCCGCGGCGCGGGTGAGACCGACTGGCAACTCACCCTCGGCGACGCCCGCCTGTCGATTCCCGAAGACGCGCTTCGTCGGATTGCGTTCTACAGCGAATCGGCCGCGTCGCTCCTCTCACAGCCCGTGGCCGACCGCCGGACTGTTCCGTTCCTGCCGGAGGTGGCTGGAGCGGCTGAAGCCGAAGATTCCGCTGCGGTGGCTCCGTCAGAGTCTGCTCCGGGCTCGGCCGGAATTGATTCATTTCCGTCCCCTCCTGTCCTCCACGGTCATCCGGTTCCGCGAGGGCTCGAGGCCGCGGGACGGACGGAATGGACGTACGACCTCGATCCGACGTGGACCGAATTCCGTGCGGCAGCGAACGTCCCCGATGCGGCGGGGGACCGGGGAAGCTGCGTTCTCCGGATCGAAGTCGACGGAAAAGGGGGCTACGAAAGCCCGCTCCTCAGACCCGCATCGGAGAATGTCTCGATCCCCTCCGTTCCCCTGCAGAGCGCGAGGACGCTCAAGCTGGTCATCGACTACGGCGAGTTCTGGGACGTTCGGAACCGCGGGATCTGGATCGATCCCCGGCTCATCCGCGGCACGCCGGATTCTCGAGAGAAGTGAGCAATGGGCCGAGAAAGGGATTCGCGAGATTCCCGTCGAGGGGTATCGGGCGATCCGTCGGATGCGGCTGATGCTCCAGCCGATCACCGTTGCCACGGGACCGGGGGATTGTCCTCCGGCCCTCCCCGCACGGACGACGAGGCCGGTCGGGAGATCGCCTGCAGGTCCTCTTGAATCACGCGATGGGCGGCTCCACGCTACCGCTGCTTCCGGACGAAAGAGTCGAGATTCTGATCGCAGGGTCTCTCTTCATTCGCGGAAACTCGAACTCTTCCGTAT
>JAEYWB010000874.1 GCA_023429275.1 Planctomycetota bacterium | reverse complement strand
AAGATGGGGATCTGCGTCGCTGAAGGGCGCGTCTTCTGGGCATTCCGGCCAGTCGTCCGGCCCGAGCTTCCGGCCGTCCGGGATATGTCGCTGGTCGCCACTCCGGTGGACCGGTTTGTCGTCTCGGCGCTCGAAGAGAAGGGGCTGACTCCGGTCGCTCCGGCCGACCGCCGCGTGCTGATCCGTCGGGCCTACTTCGACCTCACGGGCCTGCCGCCGACTCCCGAGCAGGTGGAACGCTTCGTCAACGATCCCTCGCCTGACGCGTTCACGGTCGTCATCGACGAACTGCTGGAATCTCCCGCTTACGGCGAGCGGTGGGGACGCCACTGGCTGGACGTCGCCCGGTACGCCGACTCCAACGGTCTCGACGAAAACGTCGCGTTCGGCAACGCGTGGCGGTATCGGGACTACGTCGTCGAGGCGTTCAACCGCGACAAGCCCTACGACGAGTTCGTCCGGGAGCAGATCGCGGGGGACCTGATCCCGAGCGACGACCCCGCCGTGCGGCATGAGCGTCTCATCGCGACGGGCTTTCTCTCGCTCGGGGCGAAGGTCCTGGCCGAGCCCGACAAGACCAAGATGCAGATGGACATCATCGACGAGCAGGTCGATACCCTCGGCAAGGCCTTCATGGGCCTGACGCTCGGCTGCTCGCGATGCCACGATCACAAGTTCGACCCCGTTCCGACGGCCGACTACTACGCCCTCGCCGGCATCCTCCGCAGCACGAAGACCATGGAGCCGCAGGGGCCGGGGATCGTCTCCCGCTGGTGGGAGAACTCGCTGGCGAACCCGGAGGAAGAGGAAAAAGCCGCCGCGCATACCCGGCAGGTGGCGGAGCTCAAGGAGAAGATCGCCGCCGCGAAGGCTGAGGAGAAGCCGCCGCTTCAGATGCAGCTCAAGGAGCTCGAGAAGGCCGCGCCGGTCCTGCCGACGGCCCTCGGTGTGACCGAGGCGGAGCCGGTGAACCTGCGAGTCCACCGCCGCGGCAGCCATCTGACGCTCGGCGACGAAGTGCAGCGGGGATTCCTGCAGGTCGTCTCGACGGAAGCCCCCGCGATTCCGGCGGAGCGGAGCGGCCGGCTCGAGCTGGCCGACTGGCTCACCCGCAAGGACCATCCGCTCACCGCGCGGGTGATGGTCAACCGGATCTGGCGATGGCACTTCGGCCAGGGGTTGAGCGACACGACCGACAACTTCGGGCTGCTCGGGGAAAAGCCGGTCAATCCCGGTCTCCTGGACTGGCTCGCGAGCGAGTTCGTCGAGCGAGGCTGGTCGATCAAGAAGCTGCACCGGCTGATCATGCTCTCGAACGTCTATCAGCGCGGTTCCGGCCCGAACCCCGATGGCCTGCGGCTTGATCCGGAGAACCGGCTCCACTGGCGGTTCGGACTCCGCCGGCTCGAAGCGGAAGAGATCCGCGACGCCCTCCTCTCGGTCGCGGGGACGCTCGACCGGGCCGTCGGAGGGGACACCTGCAAGCTTGGAAACCGGTCCTACATCTTTGACCACACGTCGAAGGACGCGACCGGGTATGACGTGCCGCGGCGATCGCTGTATCTGCCGGTCATCCGCAACCATGTGTACGACCTGTTCCAGCAGTTTGACTTTCCGGAGCCGAGCGTCGTGAGCGGCGACCGCGCCTCGACGACCGTCGCTCCGCAGGGTCTGCTGCTTCTCAACAGCGAACTGGTGCTGAGCTGCTCGGAGAAGTTCGCGGGACGAATCCTGGCCCACGCGGATGAGGACGAGCCGCGGCGGATCGACTATGCCTACCAGCTCGCCTTCGGCCGCCTCCCCACCCCGGCCGAAGCGAAGTCCGCCGGCGAGTTCCTCGAGGAATTCGCCCGGATGCCGTCGGACGGGGAGGAGGCGAAGAAGCGCCATCGCGCCTGGGAAGCACTGGCCCAGGTTCTCCTGACGAGCAACGAGTTCCTCCACGTCCGGTAGCGGACCGGCAAGCCTCCGTATTCACGCGACATTCCGCCGGCCGACCGATCGGTTCGACCGGCTCTCCCGAGGAAGACAGATGCCAATCGAACCCAGCACGAACCTGGCGAGTCGCCGGCGGCTCCTGAAGAGTTCCGCCATCGGATTCGGGCATCTGGCTCTTTCGGCGATGCTGGCCTCGGAATCCCGGGGGAAGGAAGTATCGTCCGGCCGGGCCAAGGCCGGGTCGGAGCTTCCTCCGCACTTCGCCCCCCGGGCGAAGCGGGTGATCTTCCTGTTCATGAAGGGGGGGCCGTCGCACGTCGACACGTTCGACCCGAAGCCCCTGCTGACCCGCGACGACGGCAAGCCGCTGCCATTCGACAAGCCCCGGGTGACGTTCGCCAAAACCGGCAACCTGATGATGTCGCCGTGGAAGTTCCAGAAGTACGGCGAGAGCGGTCTTGAAGTGAGCGAGCTCTTCCCGAACGTCGCCCAGCGGGTCGACGACCTGTGCATCATCAACTCGCTGCACGGCACCAATCCCGCGCACGGCGGTGCCCTCCTCAAGCTTCATACAGGGAGCGACACGTTCGTCCGCCCGAGCATGGGCTCCTGGGTGAGTTACGGCCTCGGAACCGAGAACAACAACCTCCCCTCGTTCGTCACGATCTGCCCGACCCTGGCTC
>JAEYWB010000799.1 GCA_023429275.1 Planctomycetota bacterium | reverse complement strand
GCCGCGAAGATCGTCGACCAGTACGACGCGGCCGCCCAGGAGAAGCAGCCTTCGAAGGTGGAGACGTGGCGCGACCCGCTTCGCTACGCGGGGGTCGACACGCAGTTCTTCACCGCCCTCTACCTCTTCTCCAGCCAGCTCACCGACGCCAACAAGGATGGGAAGCCGGACCCGTACTTCGAGTTCGTCCGGCCGACCGTCCTCCACCGCGATGAGAAGCACAAGGAGCGGAGCGACGTCAGCCTGCAGTTCCGGTCTCAGCCGATCGCGCTCGAGCCGAAGGGGACGGCGACGCAGGAATTACAGATCTATCTCGGTCCGAAGCGGATGAGCCTGCTGCAGCCGCTGCACGCCGAGGGCTCGCTGAACTTCGGCTGGACCGCCCCGATCGTCAAGGGAATGCTCTGGATCCTGGGGACATTCCACCACGTCTTCCACGCTCCGTATGCCCTCGCGATCGTCTTGCTGACGGTCGTCGTCCGGGGCGTGATGTTCCCGATCTCCAAGAAGCAGGCGGTCGGCGCGGCGATCATGAAGGAGATCACGCCGAAGCTCACCGAGCTCAAGAAGAAGTACGAGAAGGAGCCCGAGAAGTTTATCGGCGCTCAGCAGGAGCTGTTCCGCAAGTACAAGTACAACCCGTTCGCCGGGTGCCTGCCGGTGATCCTGCAGTTGCCGATCTTCATCGGGCTGTACGACGCGCTGCACTACTCCGTCGACCTGCGGCTGGCGCGGCTCCTCTGGATCGACAACCTCGCCGCTCCGGACGCCCTCTTCCAGCTGCCGTTCCGCGTTCCGCTCCTCGGCTGGACCGAGTTCAACCTGCTGCCGTTCGTGACGCTCGGCCTGTTCCTCGTTCAGCAGAAGCTGTTCATGCCGCCGCCGACGAGCGACGAGCAGGCGATGCAGTACAAGATGATGAACTTCATGATGATCTTCATGGGGGTCATGTTCTATTACGTCCCCGCGGGGCTGTGCCTGTACTTCATCGCGTCGAGCCTCTGGGGGATCACCGAGCGAAAGCTGCTCGCGAACGTCAAGATGCCGACGTCGGAGGAGCTCGAGCGGCGGGCGGCCGAAGATGCCAAAACTCCGCGCAAGCCCGGCTTCATGGAAAAGCTGATCGTCATGGCGGACCAGGCCCGCAATGAGGCCAACGCCCAGCAGAAGCTCGAAAGCTCAGGGGACGAGAAGTCGCGGAAGAAGGATGAGGACCGGAAGAACAAGAAGTAGAGGACCCGCGAAGAGAACTCGGAAGAGTCCAGAGCGATCCGAAGTCGTTCTCCGGACGCTGCGATGCCCGGAACCAGGTTCAGAACGCCGAGCCGATCGGTGGCCTGGTCAAGACGGGTGTTTACCACAGAGGCCACAGAGAACACAGAGATCCCTCTGAGTCCTCTGTGATCTCTGTGGCAACAAAACTCCTTAGCCAGGTCCGCAAGCTGGCCCAGGTCGCGGACGACATACCTCACGGGGCGATGTCCAGAGCAACGCTCGCCTGCCTGCTCGACAAGGAATTGTCAGATCTGGCCAAAGGGCGATACCCTCGTAGAATGCCGAGTGGGACTACGAAGGAGTGTCCGTCTATGCCGCGATCGATCGTTTCTCTGGTTCTGCTCCTCTCCCTGGTGGCGGGTGGCGTCTCGGCTCGGGAGCGGAATCCCAAGTTCGACGCCGCGGTCTCCAAGGGGCTCGAGTACCTCGTCCGTGAACAGCGCGGCCAGGGCTACTGGGAGGCCAACGGCGGGCAATACCGCGTCGCCATGACGGCCCTCTCCGGCATGGCACTCCTGTGCGAGGGTTCGACTCCGACCCGCGGGAAGTACGCCCGCCCGGTGGCGAAGGCGGTCGACTTCCTCCTCGACTCCGCCCAGCCCAATGGCCTCATCGGCTACCAGGACGACTACCACTACACGTATGGGCATGGCTTTTCGATGCTCTTCCTCTCGCAGGTCTACGGGGAAGAGGAAGAAGAGTCCCGCCGCCTGCAGATCAAGAAGGTGCTCGAGAATGCCGTGAAGTTCTGTGCCGCGGCACAGACCTCCAAGGGGGGCTGGGGCTACGTCTCCGCAAAGGACGGGAACGACTTCGACGAAGGATCGACCTGCATCACGCAGGTCCAGGGTCTTCGGGCGTGCCGCAACGCGGGGATCGTCGTCCCGGCGGAGATCATCGATCGGGCGAAGGACTATATCGAGAAGTGCACCGACAAGCCGACGGGGGGCGTCCAGTACAGCATCCGCGGCGGGGGGGCGCGGCCTCCGATCACGGCCGCCGCGGTCGCCGCGATGTACAGCGCCGGGGAATACGACGCCTCCGACCACGTCAAGAAGATGATGGAGTTCTGCCGCAAGAACGTCTGGCCGGGAGGGGGCGGAGACTCTGTCGGCCAGAGCTTCGGCCACTGGCATTACATGCACTACTACTATTCGCAGGTCATGTACCGCAGTCCCAAGGACTGGGACAAGTACATCGCCGACATCGGCAGCGAGATCCTGAACACCCAGGCGGCGAACGGCTCCTGGAGCGAAGGAAGCGTCGGGCCGGTTTACGTAACGGCGATCAACTGCACGATCCTGCAGCTCGATAAGGATTTTCTGGAGATCTACCAGCGGTAGGAGGAGGGGGAGAGGATTTAGGATCCAGGATTCAGGAAAAACAGGCAGAACTCGTCCGAAAGGGCCTGACTCCTAAATCCTAAATCCTAAATCCTGGCTCCTCCCTCCCTCGCCGTTTGACGCCCCTGCCGGGCGCGGGTAGGCTCTTGCGAGAGTTCTCAATACTGCAGCGGACGGACATGCGCCCTACGATCACCATCGCGATTCACATCATTAGCCCCGGGGGGCGATGCTGAGGTCCGTACGCCGCCACCCGATCCATGAACAAACCCTCAGGACCTCCTGAGGGTTTTTTGTTGTCCGGAAAGTCGCGCCTCCTGTTCCCTGTTCCCTGTTCCCTGTTCCCTCCTCTCCCGCACTGCCCGCCTAACCGAGTCCGTCCCATGCGAGTCCAGCTTTACGACACGACCCTCCGCGATGGCAGCCAGGGGGAAGGTGTGAATTTCTCTCTGCAGGACAAGCTGCAGATCACCCGGAAGCTCGACGAGCTGGGGTTCGATTTCATTGAGGGGGGCTATCCCCTTTCGAATGAGAAGGACGCCGAGTACTTCCAGCGCGTCGCGAAGCTCAATCTCAAGAAGGCGGTCGTCTGCGCATTCGGAATGACCCGCCGCAAGGGGGTTCATCCGAAGGACGACATCGGGATGCAGGCCCTCGTCGGCTCGGGGGCCAAGGTCTGCACGATCGTCGGCAAGACGTGGGACCTGCACGTCACCGAGGTCCTCCGGGTTTCGCTCGAGGAGAACCTGGCGATGATCCGGGAGTCGATCGCCTGGCTTGTTTCGGAAGGCCGCCGCGTCTTCTATGACGCCGAGCACTTCTTCGACGGTTTCCAGGCGAATCCGCAGTACGCCCTCGAAACGGTCCTCGCCGCGCAGGAGGCCGGGGCCGAGATCGTCGTCTGCTGCGATACGAATGGCGGAAGCATGCCGGAGCGGATCGCCGCGACCATCGACCGGCTCCGCGAACGTCTCCGGATCCCGTTCGGAATTCACTGCCACAACGACTGCGAAGTGGCGGTCGCGAACTCCCTCCGGGCGGTCGACCACGGCGCGATCCAGGTCCAGGGGACGATCAACGGGATCGGGGAGCGTTGCGGGAACGTCGACCTCGTCACCGTCGCCGCGAACCTCGCCCTCAAGAAGGGGCACGACGTCCTGCATGGCAACGGCGTCGGCCACCTGACGGACCTGTCGCGGTACGTCTACGAGATGGCGAACATGAACTTCCGGAACGGCCAGCCGTATGTCGGCCGGAGTGCGTTCGCTCACAAGGGAGGGATGCACGTCCACGCGGTGAACCGCATCGCCCACAGCTACGAGCACATCGACCCGGCCCTCGTCGGGAACGAGCGGCGGATCCTCGTCAGCGAGCTGTCGGGCCGGTCGAACATCGTCGCCAAGACGACGAAATACAACCTGGATCACGACGACGCACTGATGAAGAAGATCCTCGACCGGGTCGTCGAGCTCGAGAACGAGGGTTACCAGTTCGAAGCGGCCGAAGCGTCATTCGACCTGCTCGTGAAGAAGTGCGCCGGCCTGCATCGTCCGCGGTTCGAACGGATCCACTACCGGGTGAACGTCCAGATGGACGAGGTCCGGGTCGTCGACCTCACG
>JAEYWB010000768.1 GCA_023429275.1 Planctomycetota bacterium | reverse complement strand
CTGTACCCCAGCTATGCGGCGTGGCGCGTCCTCACGCGTCGCACCATCCCCTACTTCGTCTACGCCCACGGCCTGCTCGACCCTTCTCACCACCGGACGTTCCCGATGCGCCGGCTGAAGAAAATGGTCTCCTGGATCGCGACAGAGCGGCGCGTTCTCGACGACGCGGCCGGAGTGCTGTTTACTTGCGAAGAAGAGCGGCGTGCGGCCACAGGCGCGTTCTGGCCCCCGCGGACTCGCGACAACGGCGTCATTGTGCCGTACTGCATTGGTACTCCCCCGGACGCTCCTCATCAGTCCGAGACGTTCCTGTCGCAGTTTCCCGAGCTCCGTGACAAGAGACGGCTGCTGTTCCTCAGCCGGGTCCACCCCAAGAAGGGGCTCGACATCCTCATTCGGTCGTTCGCCGCCATCGCCGAGCGAGACGATACCTTGCATCTCGTTGTCGCGGGGACCGGCGATCCCGCCTACGTCCAGAAGCTGCAGCAACTGGCCCGGTCGCTCGATGTCAACGGGCGGATGACCTGGACCGGGATGCTCGCGGGTGATCTCAAATGGGGCGCATTCCGGTCGGCGGAAGTCTTCCTCCTTCCCTCTCATCACGAGAACTACGGCATCGCGGTGGTGGAGTCCCTCGCCTGTGGAACCCCCGTCGTGATCTCCTCGGCCATCAACATCTGGCCAGAGATCGAGGCGGACGGAGCGGGCCTTGTTTGTGACGACAACGTTTCGTCAACGACCGCGGCCCTCGGCCGCTGGCTGACGCTGGGCGCCCAGGAGCGCCTCAAAAGGCGATCGAGGTCTCTGCACTGCTTCCAGACCCGTTTCTCCGCCGGGCCCGCCTGCCTCCGGTTCATCGACGTCCTGCGATCGAGCGGCGTCGCCGGCCACGAAAGCCATCCCCGCCCCGTGGCAACCCGCTGAACAATGAGTTCCCCAGTCCACGCACCGGGCAGCCCACGGTCTGCGGTGTCCGTGATCATCCTCACCGGCAACGAAGAACGGAATGTCACGGACTGCCTCGCGAGCCTCGACTGGGCAGACGATGTCATCGTGGTCGACTCGTTCAGCCGCGACGAGACCCTCGACCGGGCGAGACGGGCCCGGCCCGACGTTCGCATCTTTCAGAACCCATTTGAGGATTTCGGGCAGCAGCGGAACTGGGCTCTGGACGAAACATCCCCGGTCCATGAGTGGATTCTGTTCCTGGATGCCGACGAACGCTGCACACCCAAGTTCATCGAGGCGATCCGCGCGGCGATTGCCGATCCAGGAGACCGGGTGGGTTTCTTTCTGTGCTATCGAAATCTGTTTCTCGGACAATGGATCAAGCGAAGCACGTTCTATCCCTCCTGGCAGCTCCGGCTCCTCCGACGGGGCGAGGTCCGTTACCGCAAAGAAGGGCACGGACAGCGGGAAGTGACGCAGGGGTCCCTCGGGTTCATTCGGGAACCGTACGACCACGACGGCTTCAGCAAGGGCGTGGCCGACTGGATCGCCCGCCACAACCGGTACTCGACGCACGAGGTCGAGCTGATCTTGAAGCTCCGGCGGGAACCGCTGCGGCTGATCGACCTGTTCCGCCGGGATCCGCTCGTCCGCCGTCGCTGCCTGAAGCGGGTCGCCGCCCGACTCCCGCTGCGGCCGGTGACGCGGTTCGTCTATTCCTATGTGTTTCGCGGAGGTTTTCTGGACGGACGGGCGGGTTGGCACTACTGCCTGTTGCGGGCTTCGCATGAGATTCATGTGGAAGCGAAGCTTGCGGAGCTGTCGGCTGATCGCGTTCCGACGCGCTCCGTTGATCCCGGTTCGACCATCCCTGGTCCGATCGATGTCGAGGCGACAGATCCATCTCAGACAGGCCCCCCGGTTTCTTCAGGACGAGACGTCACTTGCGGCAATTCGTAAAATGGATGCTCTTTCCGGGCCTCAACCTGCATGCCCGGCTCAGGACCAGAATGCTTCCGCGGTACATCGGCCGCCCCCGTTCCGGACAGGACCGCGTGGTGCTCGATGCGGGGTGCGGCAACGGCTCGCTCGCGTGGCAGGCGTACCGGCTCGGCAACCGTGTCATCGGGGTGTCGATCAAGGACGAGGTGGTCCGCAATCGAAAGCTCTTCAACGAGTTTCGCGGCATCGGCGAAGACCGGCTGAGATTTCGGGACCTCAACCTCTACGACATCGAATCGCTCGGGGAGCCGGTCGACGAGATCATCTGCACGGAGGTCATGGAGCATATCCGGGGGGACGAGCAGGTCTGCCGGAGCTTCTTCAACATCCTGAAGCCCGGGGGGACTCTGCACATCTGCTGCCCGAACGCGGACCATCCCTTCCATCGAGCCTACCCGCTCGACCCGGACGAGACCGGGGGACATGTCCGTCCCGGTTACACATACGACACCTATCGAAAGCTGCTGGAACCGATCGGCTTCGAGCTCTCCCCGCCGATCGGGATCGGGGGACCGATCCGGCAGAGTTGCAACGTGGCGATCACCCGCGCCCAGGAAGTCGCTGGCCTGCCCGCGGGTCTGGCGGCGTTCGCGCTGCTGCAGCCGTTGTCGCTCCTCGACGGGGGAGAGCCAAAGGTCCCCTTCAGCCTCTATGTCCGTGCCCGGAAGCCGGAGGCGGCATCGGTGTAGAACCGTTCGTCGAACGACTTTCCGGTTGTTCGATTCACCAGAGTCTCCCCCCTTGTCCATGGCGAACGACTTGAATCGTCGTTCGACGCGTCTGCTCTTGCGATCAACAGACCAGGCCTCCCGCGGAACGACCGAGACGCTCCGGATCCTCGTGGCGCAGATCGGCGCGCGACGGCACTACGCCGTTCCGGCGGCTCTACAGTCGGCCGGCGTCCTGGAGCGCCTGGTGACGACGGGCTGCGCAAACCACCCGCTCGTCCGCGCCGCGACGATCATTCCGCCCCGCTGGAGGCCCGCTCCGCTGCACCGGATGATGCAGCGCGCCGTAGCGGGAGTTCCGGCCTCGAGAGTGGCATCAACTCTCTCGCTCGACTGGCGGCGCTGGAACAGACCGGGGACGGCGGAAGGCCGCTATCTCGGTTACGTCCGGCAGAACCGCGCGTTCGGGCAGTACGTCTGCCGCGGCGGGTTCGGCCGCGCCAATGCGGTCTACGGCTTCAATGCCGCCGCGGTGGAGGTTTTCGAGGAGGCCCGTTCCCTCGGGCTCTCCTGTTTTCTGGACCAGACGATGGCGCCGTTCGCCTACGTCGAGAGCCTGCTCGCAGAGGAGCGGCGGAGGTGGCCGGACTGGGAAGACCAGGTCGATCCCGAGGCGTGGCGCGGTCTCGACCAGCGCGAGCGAAGGGAGTGGGACCTCGCGGATGTCATTCTCTGCGGCTCGCCGTTCGTCGTGGAGTCGATCGCCGCCTGTGGCGGACCGGCTCACAAGTGCCGAGTCGCTGAATACGGCTATCCCCGTTCGGCGAACGGAACTCTCCCGCGACGGCCCCGGCGGGACGATCGATCACTGAATGTCCTGTTCGCAGGCACTCTCTGCCTCCGCAAGGGCTTCCCGTACGTGCTCGAATCGGCGAGGCAGCTGGCCGGAGAGCCCGTCACGTTCCGAGCGGTCGGCCCTTCCGAGATCCATCCGGCGGCCCTCTCTCTCGTACGACCACTGATCGACGTGCGAGGCGCTGTCCCGCGTGCGGCGATGGCCGATCACTACGCCTGGGCGGACGTGCTCGTCGTCCCGTCCCTGGCCGAGGGCTCGGCCAATGTCGCCCAGGAAGCGATGAGCGTCGGGGTCCCGGTCATCGCGACGAATGCAGCAGGGACTCAGGTCGAAGACGCGATCTCCGGAAAGATCATCCCGGCCCGCGATGCCGCGGCCCTCAGCGAGGCGATTCGTTCGTACCTGTCCGACCGCGCCGTGTGGCAGAGCCATTCGGACCGGGCTCGCGAATCGCAGGCGTCGTCCGCCCGCACCGAGGGATATGCCGAACGCCTGCTGTCGGCACTGACATCGACTCCCGCGAGAGACCTCGCGCCGCCTGCCGCCGGACCGTCCCTGGAGC
>JAEYWB010000739.1 GCA_023429275.1 Planctomycetota bacterium | reverse complement strand
CGGCCGCGAGGGTCGGGATGGCGGTGATGTTGATCTTGCCGCCGATCGACAGCGGTTCGACGTCGATCCCGCGGACACGGAACTCTTCGTTCGCCGACGAGCCCTTCTTGGAGATCGTGTGCAGAAGGTGCCCGCGGGCCTGCATCTGCTTCGTCAGGCGGACAAGCTGCATCTCCGCCCCCGACATGTGCGAGGGGGTGATGACCTGGAGAATTCGACGGGGGCGTGAGGTGGCCATGTCAGGCATCCTTTCCTGAAGGGCGGAATCCGCCCGGCCTGGCATGTTAGGCCGTTTGGGAAAATGGCTGCAAGACGGGTCCCGGTCCGCGCGGTCTTGCGGACTCTTTGACAGCCACGCTGCAGGATCCGCTCAGGCTCTGTACTCGAGCACCTGCCGCGTCGGGCGGCGAACCAGGTTGTAAATCATCGTGCTGAGGGAAATTGCGGCGAGCGAGCCGACGATGACCGACATCCAGACCGGGCCGATCTTGTATCCGACCCAGTTCATCAGGTTCTTCATGCCCGCCTTCCGGCCGGTCGCCTCGTAGCCCGGTTCGCAGATGGTCGTGAACCAGATGAAGAAGCCGCCGATGACGCCGATCACCGTCAGGACAAACAGCGGACTTTGAACCACCGACCAGACATCGACTTCCTCTTCCTGCTCGACACCGCCGAGGTGACGCTTGATCGCCGCGAAGAGTTCAGCCTGCTCCTTGCCCTCCGGGATCTTTGTCTTCTTCGGATTCCGGTCGTAGATCGCGAGCTGCCACAGTCTCTCAGCGTAGGTCACCTTCGAAATCTGATCAGGAGCGAAGTGAAGCGATCCGGGCACCTTGCCGAGCAGCGCCGCCGCTTCCTGCGGTTGAGCCGTCGCCAGGGCGACAAGCGTCTTCTGCTGCGCTTCGTCCTTCATCTTGAGGACGAGCGTGATCCCCTGCGGTGACACGTGGGCGACGTGGTATCGCCTCTCGTCACCGATCCCTTCAGACCACGACACCACGGTCCCCGGGACAGCCTCTTGACCGACAACATCCGCCATCGTTTGGGCCCTCTACGCCAAGAATGAGCGGAGCATACACGGCGGAGACATAAAGTGTCATCGGACCGGGTTCCCGCAGGTTCGACGCGGATGGCCTGCGAGAAGCGCGCCCCGCAGACGTGCTCTCACGACACGAGGCAGATCGTCTGGTCGGGAAGCACGGAGTCCATTGCTAACTTGCCACAGCGATCTCTGAGAGCTCCCTGTACTCTCTGTCGTGACTTCCTGTCGCGGCCGGGCGACCGACAGACCCTTGAGTCCTGGATAGTTCGCCAACCGGGCGCCGGGTGTCGAATCGACCGTTCATCGTCCGCCAGACTCCGCGCGGAGTGGTCGTCGCGGAGGAACGGACGAATGGACGAGAATTCCGGAACCCGCAGACTCTCGCTCTCGTGCGCACACGGGCGCGCCCACGAGAGACAACCCGAAAAAACATCCGTTCGTCCGTTCATCCGGATTCGTCAATGTGGCCAGCAACCTGTTCCCGGACCCTTGTCGCTACGGAACACAGAGGGCTCAGAGCGCCTCTGTGTTCTCTGTAATCTCTGTGGCCAATATCCGCCACGACTGAACAGCCGGACCGCCTGGGAGTTTGAGATGGCTTCTCACTCAGCGCTGGGTGCGGCCCGGGCATTCACCGTCGGTCCGGACTGGCAAACGCTCTCCCGGCTCCGCGCGGAGCGGTCGTCGCGGAGGAACGGACGAATCGATGGAACTTCCCGGGGTCTTGGACTCGCGCGCACGCGCGTGCTCGCCCGCCCGCGAGGGGCAACCCAAAAACTTGTCCCTTCGTCCCTTCGTCCCGGATTCGACCAAGCGGCCGGCCGGCGGCATCAAACCCCTGTTGCTGCAAAAGAACACCAAGGAGGCCCCTTCATTATGGAGGAACGGACGAATGCCGGGGTCCGGAAGAATCTCGCCCGCACATGCGGGCGCGCACGCGAGAGACAACCCGAAAAAACATCCGTCCGTTCGTCCGGATTCGTCGGCCATCTTGCAAACTTCTTCGAAGCCGTGCATGTGGCCAGGACGCTTTTTCAAAGCCCCCACGTCGGCCCGCGCTGGCAAATCGGGCTCTCGAACTGTCTCCCCATGAAGGCAAAAGAATCCACAAAATCCTCGTGAAGAGTGCTCCTCTCGTTTGAGCGACTGCCTGCGAGAGGGAAACAATACTCGCGCGGGTTTTCAAACCGTCCTTGAGATCGAGGAAATCGACCGATGAGAGCACTATCCCTTGCCGGCCTGTTGACCACCCTGGTTGCCGTATCGGCCATCGCCCAGGATCCGCCGAAGGTTCCCGGCCCGCAGAAGGAGCACGAGTGGCTCCAGCAGCTCGTCGGAGACTGGGAGTCCGAAATGGAGGTCAGCCCGGGCCCTGGAGCAGAAAAGTCGATCTGCAAAGGGACCGCGCAGACGAAGTCCCTCGGCGGCCTGTGGATCGTGACCGAAGTAAAGTCGGAGATGTTCGGGACCCCGTTCACCGCGGTGCAGACGATCGGCTATGACCCAAAAGCGAAGAAGTACGTCGGGACGTGGGTCGACTCGATGATGAACCACATGTGGAAGTACGAGGGGAGCATCGATTCCACGGGAAAGATCCTCACGCTGGAGGCGGAGGGGCCCCACATGACGGAGGAGGGGAAGACGACGATGTACCGCGACATCTACGAGATCAAGTCAAAGGATCACGTCGTCATGACCTCTTCCGTGAAGGGAGATGACGGCAAGTGGGTCACGTTCATGACCGGGAACTCGCGGCGAAAAGGGAGCAAATCGATTTAGAGATCGAATCCACCTGAATGCTCTTCTGAGGACCGCTTCTCGACGGGAGGCGGTCCTTTCGTTTGATGGAGACCGGCAGAACCTGCCGGCCCGACGACTGGAGAACCTGCGCAGAGATTGCTTCGCAGGCTGATCTTTCGGATTGGATCGACCCTGCGGGCATATCCGGCCGATACATCGAAAGGGACCCCTGCCCCTCGGGCTGGCCGTCCCCGCGCACCGGGAGGTTCGCGACGCTGTCAACGCGACAGGAATGTCATCGATGGACGATCGACCGCCGCAAATCGTCATTCCTCGCCCCGCAAGGGTGGCCCTCCCCGCCTCTGCGCTCATGGGCGGACTCCTTCTCGCCGGCTCGACGCTTTCCGGATGCCACTCGACTCCGGTCGTCGGGCCGCATGTTCCGACCTTCAGCGGAAATCACTTCTACTGCCGGCAGGTGGACGATTGCCTGGCCGGGATCACGGCGCGGAAGGTCGCGCGAAAGCACCTCGTCCATAACACCCCGGCCGACTGCCCCGCACCGAGCTGCGACTACCGCCGAGGCTACGAACAGGCGTACGTCGACGTCGCGCTCGGATCCGAGGGGCAGATCCCCCCTGTTCCACCCGCCATGTACTGGCAGTCAGGACTGCGGACCCCCGCCGGACACGCGAAGGCGGAAGAGTGGTATCGCGGATACAGCGACGGCGCCCGGACCGCCATGCCTCTGCGAGGCGAGTTCAATCACGTCCGCGGCCTCCCGCTCGATGCCGCCGGGCTCAGCCCGTAGTGCCGCGACATCCGTCCTTCAGTCCGAGCGCCCCTCCTACGACAGTTCATTCCGAACGACCGACCATGAACCGAGCCACTCCTCAAAACGACGCTCCTGCCGGCACCGGTCGGCCGCGGCTCGACGTCTCCGCCGGACGGGATCGGTTCTCCGGCAGACTGCTTGCCGCACTTCTGCTCGTAGCGACCGGAACGGGGTGCGCCGCGTTCCGCCCCGTCCGCGGAGTCCCTGCCAGCTACATGCCGGTGGAGTACAAGGCGGCGACGCGGGAGCACGAACGGACCATCAACCTCGGAATGCTCGTCCGGAACCGGCCCGCCGATCATCAGCACCGTGTCGAGGCGGGGGATATTCTGACGGTCTACGTCCCGGGCGTTCTCGGCAGCTGGTCGCCGAACCCTGAAAACACGATCGGCGAAGTCCCGCCGATCAACATGCCTCACTCGCCCGACGATCCTCCGACCCTCGGCTACCCGGTGCAGGTCCGCGACGACCACACCCTTGCCCTCCCCCAGATCCCGCCTCTCAAGGTCCGGGGGCTGACGC
>JAEYWB010000248.1 GCA_023429275.1 Planctomycetota bacterium | reverse complement strand
ATGCAGGACGTTCGCGAACGCCGACGCCGACTTCGCGAATCCGACATCCGGGCTGCAGACGACCAGGTCCGGGATCTTGAGCGACTGAATGTGCCGGGCGAGGACATACCGGGCATAGAGGTGATCGACCGGGATGTGAAAGAAGCCCTGGATCTGCGGGGAGTGCAGGTCCATCATCAGGCAGCGATCGCATCCGGCGGACTCGATGGCATCGGCACAGACCCGGGCCCGGAGCGAGACCCGGGGCTCGTCCTTCTTGTCCCCCTTGGCGTAGCTGAAGTAGGGGACGACGGCGGTCACCTGCTGTGCGCTCGCCCGCTTGAGCGCGTCGATCCAGAACAGCAGTTCCATGAAATTGTCGTTGACCGGCTGGTGGACCCCCTGGATGACGTAGCAGTCCTTCCCCCGAACATTCTCGAGGACCCGGACGAAGACGTTCCCCTCGCTGAAGTAGTGCGCCTCGCAGGGGGTTAGCGGCACGCCGAGTTCCGTCGCAATCCGTGCGGCAAATTGCGGGTTCGCCGAACCGGCCAGGAGGGCCAGCTCCCCCTGCGGGGGCTGAAACGGGAGGACGCGCGGACCGGTCTTTGAGCGGGGGGGCATGCGGTGCGTGCCTGAATGCTGCGACCGCGAGACGGATCAGTGCGATGGCAGGAGGAGTCGTGATGGAGATTTCGCCGTCGCCGGGATGATAGAGGAGAGGCGGTTCGTCACAACAACACTCCGCGCGGAGTGAGTCAGGTCATCAGGGCTGTGGGCTGTGGGCTGTGGGGCGAGAACCTGGATGCGTCGCTCATCTCTTCTTCCTACGGCCTACAGCCCACCCCTACAGCCTGATGCCCTCCGGCCTCATCCACACCCTTGACTTTGCGAAAGTCCGTTCTTATTCTCTTGTTCCGGCGAAATGTCGCCGGGAAAACTCATTGCTGGAGCAATGGGTCAGCGGTCGGAAGTCCCCACGCTTCCGGACGCTGCGGGAGGAGTGATCACTTGCCGGGAGTTGATTCCCGACAAGGGTTTAGGTCGCGAGTGACGTCGTCATGCGAGGTTGCTGATGATGTAGGCGAGCGAAAGAAATCGGTCGACCCCTCCCGTGCGAGGTGGCGAGTCAACTGGGGCTCGTCGTTTCCAGCGCGGTGGCGATCTGACCACAGCGATTCCAAAAAGTGGGGCGAGAGCCCCCCTTTTCGTTTGGGGGACCGAACATGAACGGAACCGAAGTTCTGCGAATCGTCGATGCGATTCATCGCGATAAGAACATCGACGCCGAGATCGTGTTCGAAGGGATCGAACAGGCCATCCTCTCCGCCGCCCGCAAGCATTACGGCGAAGACCGCGACATCGTCATCACGATCGATCGCAAGTCGGGTGAACCTGCTGCCAAGATCGACGGCTCCGACCTCCCCCGTGACGAGCTCGGCGAGCTTCTCGGGCGGATCGCGACGCAGACCGCCAAGCAGGTCATGATTCAGAAGTTCCGCGAGGCCGAGCGGGACACGCTTTACGACGAATTCGCGGAAATCCGCAGTCACCTCGTCAACGGGACGGTCACCCGGGTCGACCAGAGCGTGGCGACGGTCAACATCGGCAAGGTCGAGGCCCTCCTTCCGAAGAGCGAACAGATCCCCGGCGAGGCCCACAAGGTGGGCGACCGGATCCGGGCGATCGTCCTCGAAGTCAAGAAGATGGGGAGCCGCGTCAAGGTGGTTCTCTCGCGGAGCCACGCGGACCTTGTCCGTCGGCTCTTCGAAGTCGAGATCCCTGAAGTCGCCGACCAGCTGATCACGGTGAAGTCGCTCGCCCGCGAGGCGGGCTATCGCTCGAAGGTCGCGGTCTCCTGCTACGACAACAACATCGACTGCGTCGGCGCCTGTGTCGGTGTTCGCGGCTCGCGAATCAAGACGGTCGTCGACGAGCTCGACGGCGAGCGGATCGACATCATCCGCTGGAACGACTCGCTGCAGGTCCTCATTCCGAACGCCCTTCAGCCCGCCGAGGTTGAGGACGTCATCCTTTGCCCCATGCTCGGCCGCGTCATCGTCCTCGTCCGGGAAGACCAGCTGTCGCTGGCGATCGGAAAGAAGGGGCAGAACGTCCGGCTCGCATCGAAGCTGGTCGGCTGGGACATCGAAGTGATGACCCGCGAAGAGCTGGACGCGCAGCTCGACCAGTCGGTCCAGGCGTTCTCGCAGGTGCCGCACATCACGGAAGAGCTGGCGGAGTCTCTGGTTTCCCAGGGCTTCTTCAGTTTCGAAGACCTGTCGATCATCGAGCCTGATCAGCTTGCGGAACTCGGCGGTCTGACGTCGGAGCAGTGCGACGAAATTGTCGCGCATGCTGAAGAAGAGAGTGTTCGGGAAGAGCAGGAAGCGGCAGTCCGCAAGGCCCAGGAACGGGCCGCGAAGGGAGCTGCGGCGAACGCGCCGAGCCCGCCTCCAAAGCCGGTTGCCGCACCGAGTGCCGGAGATGCACCGAGTGCCGGAGATTCTGTCGAGGCTGCGAACGCGGCTGGGGATGGAGCTTCGGACGATGCCGCAGTTGCGGCCAGCCATGGGGAGGATGCCAAAGTGGTGGACGAAGCATGAGGACGTTTCGGACAGCAAAAGAGAGCGGATGTGACGCGGTAACAGTGGGTCAGGCGGTGGATGGACTCGGGAGAGTGTCCCGGTTCAGCGATGGCGAGTCAGCGATTGCATAAGGGTTCCTGCCCCCGGGGCGGCGAGCCCGGGGTCAGAGGAGTTTCGATTGAAGATCCGGATTTTCGCCCTGGCGAAAGAGCTCAATCTCGATAGCAAAGAGCTCATTCAGTACTGCAATGACGCAGGGCTGAACGTGAAGAGTTCCCCGTTGGCCAGTATCTCGCCGGAAGAGCGGGATATGGTTCTGGGCTTCATGAAGAACCGGGCCAAGGGGGGCAGTGGAAGCGGAGCTGGCGGCGGGACGGCCACGGCCGTCAAGCCTGAGATTGCCCCAGCCCGGGAGATCGCCCGCCCCCGAGAGATCAAGAAAATTACGCCCTCGGGCCCGCTTGCCCGAACAAAGTCCAAGGACGAAGTTGCCGAACCGGTCGAAGTTCCGGTTCAGGAAGCTGTCGAACCGGAGGCTCCAGC
>JAEYWB010000734.1 GCA_023429275.1 Planctomycetota bacterium | reverse complement strand
TCGTCAGCCCCCTTGAACGGCTCACCCACCATCTCATAGGTCCACTCTCCCACGAGTTGCTGAAGCCAGGCATGCTCGGGTCCGGGATTGCTCATCATGTCGCGGGTTCCTGTCAGAGATGGCCGGGAACGGAAGAAGAGTGCAGAGTCCGACAGTAAACCATCTCGGGCCCGCATTCGCCACCGGAATGTGGACGAACGCGAACGAGGCCCATGAGGTGGACCCTGTCGCGCCCCCCACTGCAATTACGTCGTTGCCAGTTGCTCTTCCATGATGTCGAGCATCTGCAGCCAGCTCGGATGGGCGCCAGTCCGCTTCGCCAGGTCTTCCGAGACCGTCTGATGAAGCGTGAGTCCCGTCTTCCCCCCGAGGTCCCGCAGGGTCACGGTCACGACCGTCTCGCGGGGCCACGCCGGATCCATCCCGGCGTCGGTGGGCTCGATCAGCTTTCCTTCAGCGTCGCCGACCGACATCGTCAGGACAATTCGCTCCGGTGGGACGATCTCCAGGTAACGTCCGAGGCACCAGCACTTGTACCCATCGGGTGTGTGGATGCAGGAATGAAACGTCCCGCCGGGAACGGCGTCGATCTGACGGAACTCGATCCGGCAGCCACGCGGGGCAAACCACTTTCCGAGCGACCGGGCGTCGGTCCATGCGGCGAACACCGCTTCGCGGGATGCGGCAATCGTCCGCTCGATCAGCACTTCGCCTGCCCTGGGCTCCCGGGAGGCCGCGAGCGTCGTGGCGAGACCTTCGAGAATCCCCGTCCAGCCCCCGCGGGCCTTCTCTGCATAGGCCGCCCACTCCGGCGGAATGATGTGCGACAGGGTGAGCTCGCAACCGGTCTCGGACGGGGTGATCGCCACGGTCACGACCGTCGCCGGCGAGCTTGAGTCAGTCCGGAACTCGAAGACGATTCGCCGGGGACGATCCAGCTCCAGGTACTTGCCGAAATGCTCTGCCAGCTGGTCGCCGCGTTTCTCGACGACGACGAACTCGCCACCGATTCGAGGATCGACCTCGACTCGCTGCATCACGCCAGTCGGCGTCGCAAAGAGCCACCGGCCGAGCGACACGGGGTCGAGCCAGGCATCGAACACGCGTTCTGCGGGAAAGTCGTAACGCCGGCGGACAACGAGTTCGACAGCGGAATCGGGTGCAGGAGAGGTCGACATCGTCGGTCCAGAGGGAAAGGGATGAGTTGGTCGTGACAACGACTTGGCAACGCTTGGTCCGTGTTCCGTGGTCGCATTGCGGCGAAATGCTCATTCGTCGCCAGTGGGCGCCTCGGCCGGTGGCAAACCGTTCGCCTGCGTCTCTCGCAGGAAGTCCTCGAGGCGGTCGAGCCGCTCCTCCCAGAACTGCCGGTAGTGCTCGATCCATGTGGACGCCTGCTTGAGTGGCGCGGCCTGCAGGCGACACGGACGCCACTGCGCCTCACGCCCCCGTTCGATCAATCCCGCCCGCTCCAGCACCTTCAGGTGCTTCGAGATGGCCGGGAGACTGATTTCGAACGGCTTGGCCAGTTCTTTGACGGAGGCCTCTCCCGACGACAGCCGGGCGAGAATCGCCCGCCGGGTCGGATCGGCGAGGGCGGCGAACGTCGTACTCAGCGGATCGATTACAACCACAATTTCACCATTCAGTTAATTAACTGACTGGTAAAATACAGTAGCGAGTGGCAGGTGTCAATAAAAATGCGAGCCGTTTCCCCCAATCGGCCCGTTCTTGAAGGCCTCCGCGGCGTGTGTGTGTCTCGTTTATCGGTAGCTATCCGGCGGTGAGGTGGGACCAGAAGTACTGCCAGCGGTGATCTGAGCTGAAGTACAGGCTTCTCAGATGGCACAGGGCATCCGTTCCATTCTCCCGCCAACGCATCCCGCCCTGCTTCATCCGCCGGCAGACCAAGGTCTTGCAGGCCGATTCGATCACGCCCGAGCCGATCTGCCAACCGTTCTTCACATACGTCGGATAGTCCATGCGGTGCAGGTTGTTTCGCACGTACCCCGTCAGACGGCGGCGACTCTCACGCACCGGCTCCCCGCAACCTTCGAGGTCGAGCGCCTCCAGATCCCGCAGCAGCGAGGCGCCCCCCTGAGTCTTGAGCGTCTCGCTCCACTCGTGGACCTGCCTGGTTCGACAGGCCTCGTCCTCACAGAAGGTCTTGGCGAACTCCACCAGATGATCCCGGGCGTGGTGGAAGTCCAGGATGAATACGATCTGATCGTTCCCCAGTCCGCTGACGGCATCCAGCAGGCAGTCCTCGAGACCGGCTCCTCCGTCGGTCAGACCGATCACCACCTCCGCCCGGCCCAGACCCACCGCTCGAGCTTCCTGACGGAGACGCTCACTCATCTGTGGCAGCGACATCAGGCCCGCAACGTAGTGGATGTCCCACAGTTGCCGGTCCCGGCGGTCCTTCTGCTTCCGCGGCGCCGGATTGAAGATCGCCCCCACGTTGGGCATCCGGCCGTCCCGCTTCTCCCTGTGTTTTCCCTGCTGAGGAACGCTCGTGGCATCCACGCTGAGATAGGCCACGCTTTGTCCCCGGGCGTCCCGGCTCCACTCCCATGCCGTGGCTCGCTCCTGGAAGATCGCGCCGCCCCGCTGAAGTTCGGCGACCTGAGTTCCCACCGCTTCCGTCGTTCTTTGCACCGTGGAGGTCGCGACTCGCAGAGCGGCCAGCCGGTCGAGCACCTGATCAGCCCCTTCGGCAAACGGATGCAGCATCCCGGCCAGCGTGACGACCTCCCGGTGGGCCGGCGTCTGGTGATCGATGATCCCGAGCGTCTTCTCTCCCGGACACTCCCCCCGTCCACAGTGCCCGCAGTGGTAATAGGCTCGCTCGAAGCGGACTTCGCCCAGGAGCGTCCGCAGGTGATTCAGCGTCCGATATCCTTCGAACTTCGCGTCTTTCTTGCAGTGCGGGCAGACCTGGCTCGATCCGCGGTACCCCCTTTTTTCCGCTCGGAAAGAGCGGCGTCGATCACGCGGGCTCCGAGAGCATGGCATCGATCCCGGATCCGGAACTCCGACTCGCCCAGGAGTTCATTGTCCTGCCGGGACGCCATGAAGCGGGCCATGACCAAGACGTCCGCCCGCATTGCGCCCACAATCACATCGGCAATTCGGGCTGCCTGGGCCTCCTGTTCAGCCGTCAGTTCGAACTGGTCCATCTCAACCTCCTTGGGAGAAAACCCATCGACTTCCATGGATCAGAAGCATCCGGCTCTATCTTCCGACATTTCCCACCGACATTCGAGACACACACACCTCCGCGGCAACAGACGCGGCGGGAATTTGACGCAGCGGCCAAAACCGCGTACCCTCTCCCCTTTCCACTACGAAGAATCCCGAAGAGCACTGTTCGAACATGGGTCGGATTGAGCGAAGTCGCGAGCTGGCACGTCGTCGCACTCGTCGAGTCAAGCTGAAGAAGTTGCGCGAGAAGCTGGCGGCGGCCAAGACCGACGCCGACAAGGAGGCGATTGTGGCCAAGGCCCGCAAGATCAGCCCCCTGGCCGAACTCGTCTGAAATTCAGGAACCACAAACCCGGGCGGGGAACCCTCGGGTTTTTTGCTGCGCCGATTTCTGTCGCGTCGTCCTGCGCCGCGGCGTGACTGAAACCCCTCCCTGCTCGCTTCTCTCTTTCGAGCGACGCTATCCTTCCTGCCGCCCGGCGCTCGTTTGCAGCCGACTCCGCCCGCGGTCTCCGGAACGTCCATGACGGCTTCCTCCACTGCCGCCCCTGCCAGTACTCCTGCGCCAGGCGGTCATGGCCACTACAAGAGCTTCTGGCTCTGGGTCATGTGCCTCACCGGGGTCGACTACTTCAGCACCCTGGGTTATCAGCCGTCGATCGCGTTCGACAACGCCGGCCGCCTCTCCCCGATCGCGACCTTGTTCCTGGTGCTCGTGACCCTCTTCGGAGCGGTCCCGATCTACCGGCACGTGGCGCAGTCTTCCCCGCACGGCCAGGGCTCGATCGCCATGCTCGAGCGGCTGGTGCACGGATGGTGGGGAAAGATCCTCGTCCTCATCCTGCTCGGCTTCGCGGCGACCGACTTCGTCATCACGAAGACCCTCTCGGCGGCGGACGCGGCGGTCCACCTCATCGAGAACCCGCTGTGGCGCGAGCATGCGCCGCTTTGGCTGCAGGGGCAGATGACGCTGACGATGATCCTGCTGACGGTGCTCGGCGCGTGGTTCATGCGCGGCTTCGCCGAGGTGGTCTGGCTCGCGGTCGCGATCGTCGGGTTCTACCTCACGATGAACCTCATCCTGCTGCTCGAGTGCCTCCGGTATCTCGTCACCCATCCGACGATGATCGACGAGTGGTACCGACACGTCGTCACCGGGGAATGGGCGATCCAGAATGAACTCCCCATTTCCGGTACCGGCTGGATCTCGATCGTTCTGCTCTGCTTTCTCCTGTTCCCGAAACTGGCCCTCGGGCTCAGCGGTTTCGAGACCGGCGTGGCGGTCATGCCGCTCATCGCCGAGTCGGGCGAGACACCCGAGGAGCGGCTCCGAAGCCGTGTGGCGGGAGCCCGCCGGCTGCTGCTCGTCGCGGCGGTCATCATGTCGGGTTTCCTGCTCAGCTCGTCGTTCGTCACCGCGACTCTGATACCGGCCAAAGACCTCCAGAAGGCGAAGCTCGAATCGGTCGTCGAGCTCGACACCGCCGAGACGCCGGTGCATTCCGAATCGCATACGGCGCACAACAAGGGACCGGCGGCGGACCGGGCCCTCGCCTATCTCGCTCATGGCGAGAGCCCGCACGCCATCAGCCCCCTGTTCGGCGAGGCGTTCGGGACGGTCTACGACATCAGCACCGTCATTATCCTGTGGTTCGCCGGCGCGAGCGCGATGGCGGGGCTTCTCAACCTCGTCCCGCAGTACCTGCCCCGCTACGGCATGGCGCCCGACTGGGCGCGAGCGACCCGCCCGCTGGTCTTCCTGTTCACCGCCGTCAACCTGTTCGTCACGTGGGTCTTCCACGCGAGCGTCGACGCCCAGGGGGCAGCGTACGCGACCGGGGTCGTCGTACTGATGTCGAGCGCCGCCGTGGCGACGATCATCGAGACTTACCGCTCCCGGGAAGGGCACTGGGCGTGGCGGCTCCCCTGGAGCTACTGCGCCATCGGCCTGCTCTTTCTCTACACGATGATCTCGATCGTGGTCGAGAAGCCGCAGGGGCTGCACATCGCCAGCTTCTTTATCGTGGCGGTCATCGTGACGTCGATCATCTCGCGGACGTGGCGTTCCACCGAGATGCGGTTCACCGGCTTCGACTTCAAGGACGACAGCGACCAGTTCCTTTGGGACAGCCTCCGGCATCTCGAAATCGCGATCCTCGTCCCGCACCGGCCAGGGGGCCGGGACCTGATCGAGAAAGAACAGAGCATCCGGGCAGAGCACCACCTCCAGCCGCACGAACCGATCGTCTTCGTCGAGGTCGAGCGAGGAGACGTCAGCGAGTTCTATCTTCACCCGACGCTCGACGTGACGCAGCAGGAAGGGCGGATCCTCCTGCGGATCACGAACTGCTCGTCGATCCCGCACGTCCTCGCCGTCGTGGCGCTCGAAATGTCGAAGTGCGGCCGGCCTCCCGAGATCCACTTCGGCTGGTCGAACGAAAGTCCGATGCGAGCCAACCTCGGTTTCGTTCTCTTCGGCGAAGGGAACGTCCCCTGGCTGGTCCGGGAGCTCCTCATGAAGGCGGAGCCCGATCCGGCCAAGCAGCCGCGGGTCGTCGTCGGCTGAGTCACGGCCGGCGCCGAGGGATGCAATCTTGCCCGAACATCCTTGTAAAACCTTCTTAGCGCCCGCGCACCATCGCCACCCTCGGACACCGGCACCAAAGTTGGAATCGGCCAGGTTTCACTAGGGTTTCCGACATACTGGCCGGGTGCCGCTCCGCCGTTTCGAGCCGAGGCATGGGAACTGCAACGTTACGAAACTTACGTCATGGACTGACGGTTCCCCGAGGTTGGGACGCCCCGCTCGATGGAATTCGTACGTCCCCTGACGCCATGCTCACTGCAACCGAGTCCACCGTCTACACGACCGGCGAAGTCGCCCGGATCTGCCAGGTCGCCCCCCGGACCGTCAGCAAGTGGTTCGACACGGGCCGCCTCAAGGGGTACCGCATCCCCGGTTCGCTCGACCGACGGATCCCCCGCGACAGCCTCGTCGAGTTCATGCGCTCCCACGGGATGCCGCTGGGCGAACTCTCGACGAAGGCCACCGGCCGCGTCCTGCTGATCGGACTCTCCGACCAGGAACGCCCCGCCCTCGAGCGGGACCTCCAGATCATGGGGATGGAGTTCCAGTTCGCGGCAACGGCGTTCGAGTCGGGAGCGACGGCCGCGGCGCTGAAGCCGCAGTGCGTCGTCATCGACACTGCGATCGGCGTGCGGGAGGCGGGATCGATCGCCCGAATCCTGAAACAAAGCGTCGCCGGGATTCGGACGATCGCCCTTCTGAGTGCCGACGCCCCGGCCGATCCGCTCGACCCCGCATGGTTCGACGACCGCTTCCGCCGGCCCTTCGACTCCGCCCTCCTGGCAGTCCGAATTCGGTCCCTTGCCGAGCAGGCCTGAAGGGCGACGGCGTAAGCAGCAAGGGCCAGGTATCAAGTCTCAATGCATTCAAGGCGTGACGGCCATTGAACCTTGAGACCTGTGACTTGAGACCTTTTCACTTCGCTTGCTTCGCCCGAAACCGAACGACCCATCCCTCCAGGTTCGCCTCGGCCTTGAGCTGCATGGCGATCTCCTCGATCACCTGCTTGATCGGTGCATCCTTCAGCTCGAAGGTCAGCCGGATATCGAGGTCGACCTCTTCGGCGACCTTGAACGACAGCCCCGTCACTTCGAGGTTCTTGAGGACATCCCGCGCCGGGGTCTGAACGACCCGGAGGGTCAATCGCTTCCGGGACACGTCTCCCTTGGGTTTGACGCGACTCCCTCCCGTGGCCGGGGGCCTGATCCAGTCGGCCACCGCCTGGTGCTGCTCGAACAGGCCGGAGAAGCGAAGCCCCCGGGACTCCTCCGTCGCCACGATGCCCGGCCAGGTCGACTGGAGCCGGCGACGGATCTCCTCCCGCTTCTCGCGAGGAACCTCGTGCAACCGGGCGATCGCCGCCTGCTCGGGAAAGGGGACGATCCGGATGGCGGCCCCATCTTTCTGCCACTCGTAGGCACAGCCGAACTGGGCGAGAAACAGAGTCAGCGCCTCCACTGCGGAGGCGTTGCCGAACGATTGCCCCCACAGGAGGTCTTCCGGGACCTCCTCCGGATTCTGCACTTTCAGTCCCGCTCCCCTGGCAAGACGGGACAGCACATCTGTCGCGGCATCGAGATCGTTCCAGGACACAATGCGCGACCGGGCAAGGTCAGCCCGCCGCTGGACGGGAAGCTGCGTGAGCTCGGTGCGGCGGATCTCCGCGACCGTCCTCAAGAGGTGAGCCGCCGACTTCGGCCCGAGGTAAACCGTGTCCGCGACAATCGACAACCCGACATCCGCTTGTTCGGCAACGGACTCGAGCGTCTCC
>JAEYWB010000704.1 GCA_023429275.1 Planctomycetota bacterium | reverse complement strand
AGGCTCGACGGCGATCGACTGGTTCGAGCCTTCGCCGGATGGCTCGATCGTCGCGGTCTCACTTTCGAGCGGGGGGACGGAGATCGGCGACGTTCACTTCTACGACTCCGTGACCGGGCGGGAGGTTCGCGAGGTCCTGCCGCGCGTCAATACGGGGACCGCGGGAGGCGACCTCGCATGGCTCCCTGACGGGAGCGGCGTTTTCTACACCCGGCACATCCCCGTTGCCGGCGAGCCGGCGGACTCGCTCAAGCTCCGGCAGCAGGTCGTCTTCCACAAGTTCGGCACACCCGTCGAAACCGATCGCTACGAGCTGGGAGAAGGCTTCCCCGAGGTCGCGGAGATCGAGCTCGAAATGCACCGCCCGAGCGGGCGGATGCTGGCAACCGTCCAGGACGGAGACGGCGGCGAGTTCTCCCACTACCACCGGGGGACCGACGGGAAGTGGGCGCGGATTTCCGGATTCAAGGAGGGGGTGGTTCAGGCGACATTCGGGCCTCAGGGAGAGATCTACCTGATCTCCCGACGCGAAGCACCGCGAGGGAAGATCCTGCGGCTTCCGGGTGATCGGCTCACTCTGGCGGAGGCGAAGACGATCATCCCGGAGGGGCCCGAAGCAATCGTCAGTACGTTCTACCACCGGCCCACAAGCCTGCTGGCAACTGAAACGCGTCTTTACATCGTCTACCAGACCGGAGGGCCGACCGAGCTGAGGGTCTTCGACCACAACGGAAAGCAAGTCACCGGCCCCGAGCAGGCTCCTGTTTCCTCGGTCCGTGGGCTGACCCGACTCGAGGGGGACGATGTCCTCTTCAGCAGCACATCCTTCATCGCACCGCCGGCCGTATTTCGATTCCGTCCGACCGCCGGGACGACAGAGAAAACCTGGCTCGCCACCAGCCCGACCGTGGACTTCGGGGACATCGAGGTGGTCCGGGAACTGGCCACATCACGGGACGGAACACGCGTCCCGATGACGATCCTGATGCGCAAGGGGACCAGGCGTGATGGAACCAACCCGACTCTCGTGACCGGATATGGAGGCTACGGCAGCAGCAGCACCCCTCGCTTCTCACCGACCAACCGTCTGCTGTTCGACCACGGGGTGATCTTTGTCGACTCCAACATCCGGGGAGGAGGAGAGTTCGGCGAGCCGTGGCATCGGCAGGGAAACCTGACGCTCAAGCAGAACGTGTTCGACGACTTCGCGGCCGTCCTCAAGCATGTCATCGATCGCGAGTACACCTCGCCGTCCAGGCTGGCGATCACCGGCCGCAGCAACGGCGGACTCCTGATGGGGGCGACGTTCACGCAGCATCCGGAGCTCGTCCGGGCGGTGGTCTCTCATGTCGGCATCTACGACATGCTGCGGGTCGAGCTCTCGCCGAACGGGATCTTCAACATCACCGAGTTTGGAACGGTGAAGGATCCTGACCAGTTCCGGGCCCTCTACGCGTATTCGCCGTTCCATCATGTCGAGGCGAACCGGCAGTACCCGGCCATCCTGTTCCTGACCGGGGCGAACGATCCGCGGGTCGATCCAATGCAGTCCCGGAAGATGACCGCCCGGCTGCAGGCGACCGGGACGAAAGAACCGGTTCTGCTGCGAACGAGCGCCGGGTCCGGGCACGGCGGAGACACGGCTCTCTCGGAGGTCATCGAGCAGTCGGTCGACGTCTACGCATTCCTCTTCGACCGGCTGGGGATCGAGTTCCGGGAAGGAGAGTGACGCGCCCCCCCCGGCCCACAATCAAAAAAGCCCCGCATCTCATCGATGCGGGGCGATCCGTGTCTTGGGGTGGAATGAAGTCAGCCGGCAAGATGTGAAACCCCCGGTTCAAGGACACGGTATTAACCGGGACAACGCGGGGTAGGATTGCACGAAGGATGCCAAAGTCAACTTTCGATTGTCGATTTTGCCGAAAGCCCGTTTTCTTTGAGATTTATCGAGGATCGTCCTTCGCCGCCCCTCCCAATGTGGGCTGTTTGATGCGGGGGATCCCTGTTGCGGCTCAGGGCGGATGCTGCGGCATAATGCACGCAGGGTCGTGAGGCGAAACGCCCCATTCTGCAGCGACCACTTCCGCAACAATGCATTGAAACGCCGGAGGGGAAGACAGACATTCTCACCCCCGTCGATGTATCGCATCCGTGAAGGGGGGGCATCGCAACCCGTTCCCTTCATTACCGTTGCGACACTTCCCCGGTACTATTCTCTGGACCGGCACACAAGATGCATTTTGCGTCGGTACTGCACGAGCGAGGATTGGCCCGCACTTGCTCGACAAACGCAGCGGCAAGCGCCTCTGGGGGAATCTCTTCAGAGGCGCTTGCGCTTTTAGGGGCTGGAGAACTGAACCTGGTGACGGGCAACTACACGGGATGCCTTCCACGTTCCATTCACCGACGGACTCGGTCGCTGCCGCGGCGGCTCGTGTTTCGTATCATGAACGGCGGAACGGGGGAGCTCGAGTAGTGGATTCCCAGACACTTCCTCATGCGCCGCATCAGGCGGCTTTTCTCATTGTCCAGAAGGGGGCGGCCCGAATCGAGGTCGTTCCCCTCACCCCGGGCGGCCGCCTTACCGTCGGGCGCGCTCCGTCAAACCGGATCGTCATCGCCGACAAGAAGTGCTCGCGCATTCACTGCGAGTTCTTTTCGATCGACGGGAACTGGTTTGTCCGGGATCTCGACAGCCGCAACGGCATCTCGATCGACGGCCAGCCCTCCACCGGCGACGCGGCCCTCAGGTTCGGGCATCAGGTCGAGGTCGGGGACACCGCCCTGCTTTTCACCGACACCGATCCCTCGGCAGACGACGAAGCACGGGGAGATGAGCCCTACGCGATCATTGAGCGTCGCACTGGCACGCAGTTCGACCTTCCCTCCGGCCTCGAACGGCACGCCCAGGCCCGGCTCGACGCCGCCGAACTGTTCCAGATCGGCAAGGCGATGCACGAGATGGGGGACATCGGCAGCCTCGCCGCCGTCGTCCTCGACCGCCTGCTCACCTCCACTCCGGCCTCGGTCGGCGCCGTCCTGCTGCTCGATACCGATGCCCAGCCGGTGCCGCGGAATCTTCAGGTCATCGCCGCCCATGCCCGCCGAGGGGAGGCTCCGCGACAGTTCTCGCAGTACCTGTCGGGCCTCGTCCTGAACGAGCAGGACGCCATCCTCGCTCACGACATCCGCGACCACGAGTTCCTCAGCAGCCGAGACAGCATCGACCAGCTCAAGGCGGAGAGCGCCATCTGCGTTCCGATCCGCAATCAGGGACGGATTCACGGCGTGATCCATCTCTACTCGATTGACGCGACGCAGCCCCTGACCGCCGAGCACCTCGAATTCTCGCTGGCGGTCGCCGACCAGATGGGGGCGCTGGTCGAGAACTTCCGGGCCAAGGAGGAGCTCGAGAAGAACCTTTCGCTCGAACAGTCGCGTGGGCGTTCGTACCGCGAACAGCTCGAGATCGAGACGGAGCTCGTCGGCGCGAGCCCGAGCCTGATCAAGGTCAAGACCGCGATCGGGCGGGTCGCTCCGACCGACGCGACCGTCCTGATCCGGGGCGAGAGCGGGGTCGGCAAGGAACTCGTTGCCCGCGCACTCCACTTCAACAGCCGCCGTAAGGAAGGGCCGCTCGTCTGCGTCAACTGCGCGGCCCTGACCGAGACCCTGCTCGAGAGCGAGCTGTTCGGCCACGAGAAGGGCTCGTTCACCGGCGCTTCGGCCCAGAAGGCGGGGAAGTTCGAGCAGGCGGACGGCGGCACGATCTTCCTCGACGAGATCGGGGAGATGAGCCCGGAAGTCCAGTCAAAGTTCCTCCGCGTCCTCGAGGGGCAGACCTTCGAGCGGGTCGGCGGCGACAAGGAAATTCAGGTCGATGTCCGGGTCGTCACGGCGACCAACCGCAACCTGGAAGAAGCGGTCCGGCAGGGAAAGTTCCGCAGCGACCTCTTCTTCCGGCTGCAGGTCATCGAGATCCACGTTCCCGCTCTCCGGGAACACCCCGAAGACATTCCACTGATCGCCAAGCACTTCGTCGACCGGTTCACGTCCCGGCTCCGAAGCAAGGTGAAAGGTTTCGGTCGGCTGGCCATCGAGAAGCTGATGCAGCACTCGTGGCCTGGGAATGTCCGGGAGCTGCGGAACGTCGTCGAGCGAGCCGTCATCCTGAGCGACCGCGAAATCCTCGCTCCCGACGACATTGTTCTGACCCGTCTCGATATGCAACCTGTCGCCTCTCCTGCCGTCGCCACGTCCGAATCGACCGAGTCCGCCACCGAAGCGGCCGAGACGCATGTGACCCGCGAAACGGCCTATGACCCGAAGATCAACCTGTGGGGGACTTTCGTCCAGCAGGGGCTGACGATGGACGACATCGAGCGGCTCTACATGGAGGCGGTCCTCAAGCACTGCGACTGGAACAAGTCGCAGGCCAGCCGCATCCTGGGGATCGAGCGGACGACGCTCGACCGGCGGCTGAAGCGCTACAAGATGTTCCGTCCCGGGGGCTCGGAGGCGGACCTGGAGACGGAAGACACGTAGCTCGGCGGATTGACGTGCGGCCGTTTCACCACGTTCGACCGCAACGAGCCGGCGGAGCGAGGCTGCGCGGACGGAGACCGGTGATCTCTCCCCACGTATCACTGGCGAGAACCGGTGAATCGGCCGTTCTCACTTGATCGCCGGGCAGACTTCGCTGATTCTCCCGCAATCCGCCCCGCGTCATCCTACCGATTGCACAGCCCTCCATGTCCGCCACTGCCACTTCGCCCCGGCTCAAGATCCTCATCATCGGCGCCCATCCGGACGACTGCGACCTCAAGGCAAGCGGTATCACGG
>JAEYWB010000583.1 GCA_023429275.1 Planctomycetota bacterium | reverse complement strand
TGCAGGCCTACATCGCAGCCATGCCGGCATGGAAGAGCGAGGGCGGACGGCGGGTCGACGCCATCGTGACGCGAACGGGTCCCGGCGTCCGCAAGGCGGTCAAATGGAACTCCCCGTTCTACGGTGTCGAGGGCCTGGGATGGTTCCTCTCGTTCCACGTCCTGACGCGGTACGTCAAGTTCACGTTCTTCAACGGGGCTTCGCTCAGCCCGATCCCGCCGGGCGGGACACCGAAGAGCAAGGAAGCCCGCTGGATCGATATCTACGAAGACGACCACTTCGACGAAGCCCAGATGGCGTCGTGGGTGAAGCAGGCGGCGGCGCTGCCGGGGTGGATGCCGTAGGAGAGCGGATCCCCTCGCCACGGCCCCATCAGGAGAACTCTTCGCTCGCGAGTCCCAACGAAAAAGCCGCCTCAACCTTTCGATCGAGGCGGCTCGATGGACTTGCCTTCCAACCCCGGGGGCAAGACTCGCTTACTTCTTTGCCGTGGCGGCGTTCTGCAACTTACCTTCGGCGGTGAACGTCACCGGAACTTCCCGGCCCGCAACCGTGAGGTTGATCGTCATCTTGAGGTCGCCGGCGTCTCCGGTCGGGCTGATCCGGATCGGGAGGATGTGGAGGCTCTTCGCTTCCGGCGTCAGCTTCACCTGGACGCTCTCGGGCTTGGCGTCCGTCGCATACTTCTCGATGGCGAACGGCTTCTTGGACTTCACGACGACTGTCACGGTCCGATCCGTGCCGGAAGCGACGTTCCCGAGCTGGACGACTGCCGGGATGACCTGGAATTCCGGGACCACCGTCGCACGGACGAGGACCGGGATGTTCGGGTTCGACGGATCGGTCGTGACCAGCGTCAGCTGCTCGCGAAGTTCGCCGACCGGGACCTCCCTCGAGAGGCGGACGGCGACGTCGTATTCGGTCCGGCCATTGGCGCGGCTCACCTGGCGAAGCTCGGCGGTGACATGCGGGTTGGCCGAGCGGACCTCTTTGACAGCCCAGTTCCCCGAGTTGAACGACGAGTTCATGACGGAGACGTGCCGCTCGCCGGCGGTGCCGTAGTCGATGGCTCCGAAGTCCGCCGATCCGGGGGTCACGGTCAGATCGCTCCGGATGTCGACCGTGAGCGGGATGCGGACTGTCTCGGTGTAGGTGCGGCCATCCTTCGCCTTGAAGCGGCAGTCGGCCGAGATGGTCGGGTGCCGGTGGCCGGAATGGGCGACGGTGTCGATCCTGATGCTCAGGATCCCCGTTTCCCACGTCTTGAGAGTCAGCTGCGGGACCGTCTTCGTCGGATCATTCGGATCGACGAGGGCCGGCTGGCCGCAGCGACAGGTCGTCGAGATGTTGCTGATCGTGATCTCGTCGTTGAACGAGTTCGTGATGACGACCTGGCGGCGGACGTCGGAGTTCTTCGCGACATAGCCGAAGTCAAACTTGAGGTCCGAGAACATCTTCTGGGCCCAGCTCAGCTGCGGAGCCGGAGCTGCGCTGGCCCTGATGACACCCTGGGCCATGCTGGTGGCCGGGGCGGCAGCAATAAGTGATGCGAGACTGAGGGAAAGGGGCAGGAAACGCATTGGATGTTTACCTCGGATTGCTGTCGGACCCGGCGCGAAAAACGAAAGTTTGCGGAAGCCCGGAATGACGCACTCCGGACGGAATCACGTGTCACTCAAATGGCAGGAGGAACAACGACCCGGTCCCTCCGGGACCACTGCTGGCCGAGTCGCCCTGCCTGATGGCATCCGCTCGCGTCGAATCCACTCCTTTCTGACGACGAGTGCCGCCGCCTGCGGAATCGGAACGAGACCTCTCTGCCCTGCGGTTGCAATGCGGATGCCATTCAAAGGTCATTGCGAGAAAGAGCACCGCAGCAGTGACCTTCGATGACTGAGCATCCCTCCGAATGAACGGTCCTTCAACAAAAAAGTCAGGCCGTGAAAGGAATTTGAAGATTCCTGTCCGAGGCGACGCCTCGCGAGTCGGTGAGGTAAAGTCCTCCGTGCATTCCTGTGGCAATGCGGGGAAAAACCCTGCAGACTTGAGCGGCAGTACCGACGCGGCCCTGGCCGCACCTCTCGCTCCGGGTTGTCAACGCGACAAAGCGGCGTCTCCGAACCTGGTTCGTTCCCTTGCCTGACCGGCACCTTCAGTCGACCCGTTCATGTCCGACGAGTCCCTCTTTCGCAGCGGTCTCCTCGTCGTGAAGGAGCTCTTGCGTTGGCCCTGGAGATCGCGATCCGCCGCGGAACGCATCGAACCATTGTCCAGCGGCGATTCGACTGAGCAGTTGTGTGACATTGCCCAGGATCCGCAGGTGCCGCAGTTTACCTGGCTGGGAGGAGGGACTGTTCTTCTTCAGCTGGGGCTCCGGCGGGTGCTGGTCGATCCGGTTGCTCCTCACAGGCCCTGGTGGCGTGGAGGAAGCCGGGGCAGAGGTTGGAAGCCGGCCTGGAAAGGCGTTGAGCCCCTCGATGTCATCGTCCTGACGCACCGGGCTCGGATGGATTCTCGGTTACTTCAGTCCACTTCAAAGAAGACGCCTGTCGTCGTTCCCACCGGCCTCGGGAGGGACATCTGCCGACAGGGCTTCGATCAAGTCATCGAACTGGCGGCCGGGGAGCAGTTCGCCAGTGGAGACCTCGACGTCACAGCCCTTCCCACACCTTTCGTCTTCGGCCGTCGACTACGCTCGGCCTGGGGCGTGAAC
>JAEYWB010000571.1 GCA_023429275.1 Planctomycetota bacterium | reverse complement strand
AGCGAAATGGCGGCTCGGTTTCACGTGAAACCTTGCCAGACTTCTGCAGTGGGCAGTCTTGATGCGTCTCGCCGAGACTACCCTGTTTCACGTGGAACCCTCGCGGACCGCCGGGGCGACCTCTTGCGATGTTCACCCGCCTCGCGTCGCTTCGATGATGACGAGCGTTCCTCTCCGCTCGATACGGAGACCGTCGGGCATGTCGGCCGCCGGTGACCGGCCTGCCGCCACCTCTTCCGCCCGTTCCCAGTGGGCACGGGTCATTCCGCGTCTCGGCCAGTTCTGTCCTGCCCAGATCTCGACGAGCAGCTCTCGCAGCAGCACAGGGGCCGCCCGCTCCAGCATGGCCCCGTTGAGCCGGACGGACCCCGGTTGACGGTCGATTGTCGCCCGGCCAAGAAGCGCCCGCGCTTCCCCCTGGAGGTATTCGAAGACCTCAGCCGCCTGCTCCCCGAGCCCGGTCAGGAGGTCGTCGATCCGGGGCTGCATCTCGCGCCGCAGCCAGGGGAGGAGTTCGTGGCGGAGCCGGCTTCGGGTCTGGCCGCCCGTCAGGTTCGACGGGTCGGTTCGCCACGCCTGGCCGAGTGACCGGAGCCATCCTTCGAGTTCCGCCCGCCCGACTCCCAGGAGCGGCCGGATCAGTCGGATCGGGGAGCCGGGTCGGAGCGGCCTCTCCGCCGGGATTCCTTTCAGGCCCCGCAGCCCGGTTCCCCGGAGCATGTGGTGGAGGATCGTCTCGGCCTGGTCGTCGGCCGTATGTCCGGTCGCGATCGCCGTGGCGTCCGTCTCGTGGGCGACCGCTTCAAGGAAGGCGTAACGGGCCGCTCGGGATCTCTCTTCCGCCAGATTCCGGTCCGTCTCCGCCCAGACCTGATTCACGTGAAACAGCCCGAGCGTCCCGGCCAGCCGCGCGACGAACGCGGCGTCGGCGTCCGACTCCGCTCCCCGGAGGCCGTGGTTGAAATGGGCGACGACGAGCCGCGTGGGCGGTAGGACGCAGGCGAGCCCCCTCAGGAGAGCGACACTGTCTCCCCCGCCGGAGACGGCTGCGACGATCCGTCCCTCACCCGGGTCCATCGCTCGGATCTGGTGGGCGACGATCTCTTTGAGATCTTCCGGCATGGTTCAGGACGGGTATGCCACTCAGGGGAGTTGAGAGCCGTTTTCGGCATGGAGAGTCGCTCGGCACGCCGTGTCGGGAGCGGACTCGACGGACCGGAATCTGCTCCGGCAGACCGGCATGGCGAAGGCCCCTGCACCGTCTTCGCGCCGGGTCGATGTGCAGTCGGGTTCTGTTCGATTGGCCGGGCCCGTTCGCGGCACGGCGTGCCGCGTTACCAGGTGGGGCGTTCGCGGAACAGAGTGTAGCGCAGCACGAGCCCGACGAGAATCAGGCCACCCCCGACGCAGGTCGCCAGCGGGGTCCGTTCGCCGATGAGCAGGTAGACCCAGATCGGGTTGAGAATCGCCTCGAGCATCGTGATCAGCGTGGCGTCCGCCGCCGACATCGTCCGGATTCCCCAGCCGAGGAGGAGGTAGGGAATCCCCATCTGCAGGACACCGAGCCCGGCGATGATCCCCCATTGCGTCCCGGAGAGCGTGACGTCAAACGTCAGGACCCACGGGAGCATCAGCAGCCCGCTCGTCACGTTGTTGCAGAAGACGATCCACGCCGAAGGCTCGCCGCGCATCGTCCGCATCCCGATCACGACGACGGCGTACGCCAGCCCGCTTCCCGCCGCGAGGAGGTTGCCGAGCCAGTTCGCCCCCTGCCATTCGCTCGCCAGGATGACACCGATCCCCCCGAAGGCGAACGCCACCGCCACCAGGCTTCCCAGGCCGGGCCGCTCGCGGAGGAGCAGCCAGCCAAGCAGGTAGCTCCAGCCGGCGCTCGTGTACTGGAGGAAGATCGCGGCCGCGGCGGTCGTGCGGGTCACGGCCGAGACGTAGAGGGCGTTCATGACGGTGTAGGCGAGCGCCGTCGCCAGGAGCTCCCACCGCAGGCGGACGCTCCGCCAGGGGACGAGGGGGACGACGCACAGGCCGGCAAACAGGACCCGGTAGCAGGCAAGGAGCGGACCGCGTGCCTCGAGTGGAATCGCCTGCATCGGCGCGGACTTCATGAACAGCCCCCCCGTGCTCCAGAGGAGGGCCGCGATCACCAGCAGGACGCGTCCGTCGACCGGGAGGGTCCCCGCAGTCGGCGGAGGCGTTGCCGCGGTCGAGGCCGGAGACTGGCCGCTGATCGATGTGCCGGATTCAGACGCCGTCGTCACAGAAGACTTTCCCCCGGGGGGCGGAACGTTGCCTTCGCGGGAAGGCCTTCCGCACAAATGAGCAGAGGGGCGTCCCAGGCCATCCGGCCTGCACGCCCCTCGTCAGCTCCGATGTTCCACCTCCGCGGGCAAGCGGGCCCGGGGACAGAATCGACTACTCTTCAACCAGCGTCGCCTCGGCCGGAGGCAGGATCCGCTCGAACGGATTGCCGCGGTAAACCTCGACCATCTGCTGGGCCGCGGCGCGAGCCACGTCCGCGTTCTGGCGGTCCTGGATGAACCGCTCCTGGAGCTTCGCGAGCTCTTCGGGCTTCGCCGCGTCACGGCTCTCGATCTGGACGACGTAGCAGACCGACTTGTCCGCGTTGAAGGCCGTCCCGACGTCTCCCGGGGCGAGCTTCTCGAAGACGGTCTTCATGAATTCCTCGCCCGGACGCTCCACGCCCGCGACGAACGAGATCCGCGGCGGGGGCGAGCCTCCGAACTGCATTCCGAAGCTGAGGTCGATCAGCCACGCGAAGCTTCCGGTCGGCTTGACCTCCACCAGCAGCGAGTCCTTCGCACCGGTCACGGTCGCGTCGCGGAGCGATTCGGAAAGCGGCTTGCCGGCTTCCTTCTTCGCCGTCGCGATCAGTTCCGCCGCACGCTTCTCGGCGACCTTGCGGGCCTCGATCTGCCGCCAGGCCTTGACGACCTGGTCCCGCACTTCCTCGAGGGACTTCGG